>JAFARW010000221.1 GCA_019245275.1 Vulcanimicrobiota bacterium | reverse complement strand
GACAAGTTTTTCGTTTGGGAGCGGCCCTTGCGGCGTTCCGATTTGATAGCGCTGGGCGAATCGGCGCCGAATGGCCCCATCTTAGGCGTACGCACGCCCGACCTCGAAATGAAAGATGTGCTGCTCGCAAGCAATCCGGGCGTTTACTTTACAACGCCGCACTTTGACGGTTACCCCGCAGTCTTGGTGCAACTCAAAAAGATCGGCATAACGGAGTTGAAAAACTTGATCACTGAGGCCTGGCTCGCGCGCGCCCCCAAGCGCGCAGCAACGGCCTTCTTGCAGAAGACGCGCAAGAAGTGAGCGTCGAGGACACCACGCGTGCCTCGGGCGCGACCTTAGATGAGATTACAGCGTTGGCAAAGCGTCGCGGCTTCATTTTCCAGTCGAGCGAGATCTATGGCGGCCTCGCCGGGCTCTATGACTACGGACCGCTCGGCGCCCTGCTGAAACGTAATATAAAGGAAGCTTGGTGGCGCGACATGGTCACGGCGCGCGACGATGTTGTCGCATTCGATTCGGCGGTGCTGATGCATCCGGCCGTGTGGAAAGCGTCGGGCCACGTGGATGCTTTCGTCGATCGGCTCGTCGATTGCCGCGTTTGCAAGCATCGCTTTCGCGCGGATCACTTGGAGAAGCCGGACGTCTGCCCCGACTGCGGCTCGAAAAATTCATTCACCGAGCCACGAAATTTCAATCTGATGCTGCAGACTTCGCTTGGACCGATGGAAGACTCCGCGTCGCGAGCGTATTTGCGTCCTGAGACCGCTCAGGGCATCTTCGTCAACTTCAAGAACATCTATCAAACGGCGCGCAAGCGGCCGCCATTCGGCGTTGCGCAGTTCGGCAAGGCATTTCGCAACGAGATCACACCGGGAAACCTGACGTATCGGTTACGCGAATTCGAACAAGCAGAACTTGAGTTTTTCGTTCCCGACGACGGCGCCGATCTCAAATGGTTCGACCATTGGGTGCAGGCGCGGCGGAAATGGTACGCCGATTATGGCGTCAAACCGGATCGCTTGCGGTTCTACGAACTATCGGCAGAGGAGCGTCCACACTACGCAAAAGCCGGCGTTGACGTCGAATATCTCTTTCCTTGGGGTTGGGGCGAACTGGAATCGATCGCACACCGCGGCACGTACGACCTCGACGCGCACATGCGTCTCTCCGGCAAAGATCTGAGGTTCTTCGATGAGGGATCGAAGACACATTACACGCCGCTCTTGATCGAGAGCTCGGCCGGGATGGATCGCACGACGCTGACGATGCTCGTTGATGCCTACGAACAGGAGAAAAGCGTCGACCCGAACGGTAAGCAAACGGAACGCGTCGTCTTGCGGTTTCACCCGAAGATCGCGCCGCTGCAGGTCGCTGTCTTCTCGCTCGCGCGCAACAAGCCGCAACTGGTGGCGCGTGCGCGTTCGATCGAGGCGGCACTGCATGAAGAGCTGCGAACGCAATATGACGAGGGCAACATTGGCCAGCTTTATCGTCGTCAGGATGAGATCGGCACCCCGTTTTGTGTCACTGTTGACTACGAAACGCTCGAAGATCAATCGGTGACGGTGCGGCATCGCGATTCGATGCGGCAGGATCGCGTTGCACTCGATTCGCTGAAGGAATTTCTCGATGAGCGTCTCTGAGCAAACGAAGTTCGTCTATTTCTTCAATGAAGGCGATGCATCGATGCGCGAGCTGCTCGGTGGTAAAGGCGCGGGCTTGGCGGAGATGACGCGCGCCGGTCTGCCGGTTCCGGACGGCTTCACAATCACAACGCAAGCTTGTCTCGAATTTTTTGCGCAAGACGGCCGCTACCCCGCCGGCTTGCAGGCCCAAATCGACGCCGCGATGCAGCGGCTCGAAAAAGAGACCGGCAAACATTTCGGCGATCCGCAAAATCCGTTGCTCGTCTCCGTGCGAAGTGGCGCGCGTGCGTCGATGCCCGGCATGATGGATACGATTCTCAATCTCGGCCTTAACGATGAAACCGTTGTGGCGCTTGTCAAAATGACGCGGAACGAACGTTTTGCTTGGGACGCTTATCGCCGTTTCATCATGATGTTCAGCAATGTGGTGCTGGATGTCGACAAGCACATCTTCGAAGAGAAGATCGCCGATGCGAAACAGCAGGGGGGCATTAAAGACGATACCTTAATCGATGCGGCAACGTGGCGTTCGCTCGTCGACGAGTTCAAAGCGATGGTCAAAGAAAAGAGCGGCCGTGACTTTCCGCAGGAGGTGCGCGAACAACTCGATCTTGCGATTCGAGCCGTCTTTGAATCGTGGAACTCGAAGCGCGCGATCGACTACCGGCGTTACCACAAGATCCCGGATGATTGGGGAACGGCCGTCAACGTCGTCGCGATGGTGTTCGGCAACTTGGGCGACGATTCCGGAACCGGCGTCGCGTTCACGCGCGACCCCAACACCGGCGATTCGAAACTCTTCGGCGAGTACTTGCGTAACGCACAAGGCGAAGACGTCGTCGCTGGCATTCGCACTCCGGAGCGGATTGCCAACCTGCAGCGTTCGCAGCCGCAAGTGTATGCGCAGTTCGAGAAGATCGCGCGCAAGCTCGAGCGCCACTACCGCGACATGCAAGATCTCGAGTTCACGATCGAGCGCGGGAAGCTATACATGCTGCAGACGCGCAACGGTAAGCGCTCCGCACAGGCGGCAGTCAAGATTGCGATGGCGCTCGTTGACGAGGGCATTCTTTCAAAGAAGGAAGCGGTCACGCGCGTCGATGCGGCATCGCTCGACCAGCTCTTCCACGCGCGAATCGATCCGGCCGAACATTTTGAAGTGATCTGCCGCGGACTGAACGCCTCACCCGGCGCGGCCACGGGACAGATTGTTTTCGATCCCGATTCCGCCGTGGAATGGAAAGAAGCGGGCAAGAATTCGATTCTCGTTCGCACCGAGACGACTCCCGACGACGTCCACGGGATGATTGCGGCGCGCGGAGTTCTCACGGCAAAAGGCGGCGCAACGTCGCACGCCGCCGTTGTCGCACGCGGAATGGGCAAACCGTGTGTCGCCGGCTGTGAAGCCTTACAGATCGATCAGCGCGCCCGAACGCTATCGATGAATGGCAAAGCACTGCGCGAAGGCGATTGGATCACGATCGACGGCTCGACCGGCAATGTGATTCCGCAGCGCCTTGCTTTGATCGATCCGCCTTCAAAATTGCCGGATTGGCTCGCTGAATTTCTCTCCTGGGCGGATGAAGCGCGGGAGATGGAAGTTTGGGCGAACGCCGATACGCCCGAAGATGCCGCGAAGGCGCGCGAACTGGGCGCAACCGGAATCGGCCTCTGCCGCACCGAGCACATGTTCATGGAAGCCGACCGGCTGCCGATCGTTCAGCAGATGATCCTCGCCAACACGCCGGAAGCGCGCGCGAAAGCCCTCGAAAAATTGCTGCCCTTCCAACGTGACGACTTCATCGGAATTCTCAAAGCGATGCGGAGCTATCCGGTGACGATTCGACTCCTCGATCCGCCGCTGCACGAGTTTCTGCCGTCGCTCGAAAAGCTGCTCGTCGAGACGACGGAGTTGCGTATCCAGCGTGGCGAACAAGACCCCGAGTATCAGTCCAAGCGCGCGGTCTTGCAACGCGTTCAACAGATGCACGAGCAGAACCCAATGCTTGGCCTGCGCGTCTGCCGCTTAGGAATCGTCTATCCGGAGATCTACGCGATGCAGGTGCGCGCGATCTTCGAAGCGGCGTGCACTTTGCATAGCGATGGCGTCGATGCGCGGCCCGACGTGATGATCCCCGGCGTCGGCACAGCCGAAGAAATGAAGACGACCTACGAGGCGGCCAAACGCGTCGCGGACGAGGTCTGCGCACAGCACGGCTGCTCGATTCCATATCGAATCGGCACGATGATCGAACTACCGCGGGCATGCGTCGTTGCCGGCGACCTCGCGCAGACCGCGCAATTCTTCTCGTTCGGAACGAACGACCTAACGCAGACGACCTACGGCTACAGCCGCGATGACGCCGAAGCGTCATTTATCCCGAAGTATTTGGAGCTGAAGATCCTCAAAGACGACCCGTTTCTCGTGCTGGATCGTAAAGGCGTCGGCGCATTAATGCAGCAAGCCGTTCGCAGCGGTCGCGAGTCGCGCCAAGATTTGAAGATCGGTATTTGCGGCGAGCACGGCGGCGAACCGTCGAGCGTCGCGTTTTGTCATCAACTGAAATTGAATTACGTTTCGTGCTCGCCGTATCGCGTGCCGATCGCCCGTCTTGCGGCCGCGCAAGCCGCGCTAGGGTCGCTCACCTAGGCGGAGTCTGCGATGAGCACCGCTACCCTGAATGCTGTTCCAGAGATTTCGGAAAGCGTTGTCGTTGCGTACCAGCGCGATGGCTTCGTCCGCATCAAAGCGCTGCTGCATCCGGAGCTGCTCGAGTATTTCGGGCCGCAAATCTCGGCTGAAGTCGTTAAGCGCAACACGCAGACGGAGCCGCTGGACCAGCGCGATACGTACCACAAGGCGTTTCTGCAGATCACCAATCTCTGGCGCACGAACGATGCGGCGAAGGAATTCGTCTTCGGAAAACGATTGGCATCAGCGGCGGCGCGGTTGCTGGGCGTGGAGCGCGTACGCTTGTATCACGATCAGGCGTTGTACAAAGAACCGGGCGGCGGAATGACGCCGTGGCACTGCGATCAGTTCTACTGGCCGCTCGATTCTGACCGGACGATCACCGCGTGGGTTCCGCTGCAGGCAACGCCGATTCTCATGGGCCCTATTGCGTTCGCGGCGGGTAGCCACTCGATGACCTTCGGACGCGATCTGGAGATCAGCGACGAAAGCGAACGATCCTTGCGCGACGCGATTACGAAAAAGCGCTATCGCGAAGACGTCGCGCCGTTTGAGTTTGGCGACGTGAGCTTTCATTCGGGGTGGACGTTCCACCACACCGGCCCGAATTGCACGGATCGGCCGCGCGCGGTCATGACGGTGATCTACATGGCGGATGGGATCCGTCTGAGCGAGCCGACCCGCAAACAACATTACGCGGATTGGGAGGCGTTTATGCCCGGCGTAAAACCGGGTGAGGTCGTTTGCTCCGAATTGAATCCGATATTGAATTAGTCGTGCATTAAGCGGGCGTTAGCGCGCTATTAGATTCGGAAAAACGTGGAACAACGCAAAACGCATGCATCGTTTTCGCAGCATCGCCCACGTTTTAAAATAAAGGAGCTATGCATGTACTTCAAACCCCTACTGGTAAGCGGATTGCTGGCGACCGCACTGATCGCCGGGGCCGCAACGAGTCAAACCTCTCCCGCCATCGCGCAAACCATTGCCGCAACGCCGAATCCGTATCTCAGAGGCGAGCGTGGGAGCGCTCGCAACATCTACCGCGTTCGCATTCGCCTCGAGCGCTTGATCGATCAGCTTAACAACGATCAGCACGATTACGGCGGGCATCGCGTTCAGGCGATCCAGTTCATGCAGCAGGCGCGCCAGCAGCTCTTGCTCGCGGAACAGTGGGATCTGCAACACCCGGGAAGCTCACCGATCCGATAGCGCTACCTAACAAACGGGAAAACCGCGGCGCTAGTGCGCCGCGGTTTTCTTTTTCAGCGGCGACCCTTGATGATCGAACGGCAAACTTCGCGCGCCGCTGCGACATCTACCTGATCGCGGCGAACGAAAAGCTTGCGCCAGTAAGCGCGCCCTGACACCCGCTTGATCAGATCCGAAGCCTCGCGCGCATCGACGAGTGTATCGCCGATGCCGACCATGACTGTGGGCTTTCGATCGTCCGAGCCGAGCGGCAAGCGATGCATCAATTGCTCCTGCGAATCGGCCCAAACAGCGTCTCCCCAGCGCGCTCGCAGCGCTGCTTCGCATGTCTGGAAGACCTCGAGGTCGCGTTCCGCGTTGAACTCGGCAGCCACAGCATAAACGCGAATGCGCCCGCGTAGCGCTCGGGCTGCATCCGAGTCGAGCTTTTCGAGCTCGGTCATCACGCGCGCATCGTCCCAGGCAAGAAATTCTTCAATGTCATCAAGCGCGGAGGGCTGCGGCCAAAGTTCGCGCAGCGCATCCTGCAAAATTCTTTCATACATCCGGGTCGTGTGGTGGAAGTAGACCGTCGCGAACATCATATAGCGCGCCAAGACAAAAGATTCGAGTGCCACGACGCCTCGGCTATCGACCCCAAGAATCGCGGGCCCCGAATCCTGATAGATCCGGAGCGAGCCGAAGAGCTGCTCGCTATCGTAGTGGCCGGTTGCGACGCCGGTGAAGTAAGCGTCGCGAAGCAGATAATCCATTCGATCGGCGTCCAAATTTGGGCCGCTGACGATTTCCCCGAAGACGCGATGGCGGCCGGAAGCATTGCCCAAAATAAGCGCCAGCACCTCAGCCGGATCCACTTCGAGCGCCGCAAGCGTCTCCCGCATCCGCCGCAGGTTGAGGATCGCCTCGGTCCGTGCCTCGTGTCGCACGCCTAATACATCCTCGCAAGCGTGGCTGAAGGGGCCGTGCCCAATGTCGTGCAGGAGAAGCGCTGCGCGTAGGAGCCGCCGCTCGTACTCGATGTTCGCATCGTTAAATGCTTCGCGCGAGTGCGTGATCAGCGTTTCGAAGACTCGCGTACCCGCAGCCACAGCGCCCAGCGCGTGACCGAAGCGCGAATGTTCGGCGGAAGGAAAGGCGAGGTACGCAAGGCCGAGTTGGCGCAGGCGTCGCATTCGCTGCATGACGTCGGTGTCCAACAGCTTCGCTTCGGCCGTCGAAAGTTCAATGAAATGGTGGATCGGATCAAAAATCCGCTTCACTTGGCGCACCTTTCGTGGGTGAGCAGTAACACTCCGGCGAATTACGATCTGCGGCAGCAATGCGAATTGACCCGACGACCATTCGCGAAATACATGCGCGTACCGACCTCGCGAGCTTAGTCGGTTCGTTCGTTTCGCTGCGTAAAGCTGGCCGCGATCTCGTCGGCCTCTGCCCGTTTCACAGCGAGCGGACGCCGTCGTTTCACGTGCACGCGCAAGAGGGCTACTTCAAATGCTTCGGATGCGGCGCATATGGTGATGCGATCGCGTTCGTGCAACGCGTCGAGAATTTGACCTTCCCCGATGCAGCTAGAGTACTAGCGACGCGCGCCGGAATCGAACTCGCGGCGGAAACTGCCGTAGATGCTCGACGTCGCAGCGAACGCGAGACGATCTACGAAGCAAATAAGGTCGCGGCAGCGTTCTTTGCGCGCAACCTCCTTGGCGAAGAAGGCGCCGAGGCGCTGCGTTATTGCGAACGGCGCTCCATCAACGCAGCGACGATCGAACGCTTTTCTTTGGGCTATGCACTCGATGGTTGGGATGCGCTCGTAAATGAACTACGGGGCCAGGGAATCGACCTCGCGGTAGCGGCCAAGGCGGGACTCGTTAAGCCGCGGCAGAGCGGCGGTTATTATGACTTCTACCGGAACCGCCTGATGATCCCGACCTTGTCCACCACGGGCGAGATCATCGCGTTTGGCGGACGCGCCTTAGGCGATGCGGAGCAAAAATATGTCAACACGGCGACGACGCCCGTGTACACGAAAGGGCACCACGTTTTTGCGCTCAACTTAGCGCGCCGCGCAGCAGCCGCCGAAGGATCGCTGATCGTCGTTGAAGGCTATTTGGATTGCATCGCGCTGCATCAAGCGGGCTTCGAGAACGCGGTTGCGTCACTTGGGACCGCTTTTACGGAAGATCAAGCTCGACAGCTCCGCAAGTACGCTGAACACATCTATGTCTGCTTCGATGCGGATGCCGCCGGCAGCGCCGCTGCGGAGAAAGCAATTGATACGGCTGTTCGCGTGATCGAAAACGCCGGCTCGTCGGTGCGGGTGGTTACGCTGCCAATAGGCGAGGATCCGGACAGTTTCGTGCGCACGCAAGGCGCGGCGGCATTTCGCACGCTGCTCGAGGAATCGAAACCAGCGATCGAGTTTCGACTTGAACGCGAGGTAGCGCGGCTGCAAACGGGCTTCGACTCACCAAGCATGATCGCGCGCCGAGGAGAGGCGCTGATCCGCGAGATGACTCCCGTTGCCGAGTGGGACAAATGGCGCGTTTACGTTGCGGGCCGCCTCAACGTGAGCCCAAACGATCTGCGGAACAGCCGTTTTCTCTCAAATGCCGCCAACTTTGCGCCGCGCGGCCCGGTTCGGCTTGGAAGCCGGCACATTGCGCCCAGCTTTCAGCCGTCATCCTACGAACGCGAGATTTTGGCGATCGTAGTGGAGGAGCCCGGCCTACTCGTCGATTATGCGGCCGAGCTGCCGCCGCCAAGCCGGTTCGCGAACGAAGTCTACCGCACGATCTACAAGCGGCTCCTAGATGAAGCTCCGCGTCTTCGCTCGAGTGCCGACATCTATGCGCTCTTTGCCGAGGAGGCGGACGTCGCGGGGGTGCTCTCGGCCCTACAAAAGCCGGATCGCAGCTCGACGGTGCGCTATAAGGATACCGAAGAGCGGCGGCAGCATCTGGAACAAATCATCAAACGTCTGCAACTCGAAGCAGAAAAAGAACGTTATCAGGAACTGTCCCGCCAAATCGACGAGTTGGTCGGCGCCGGGAAAGAGGTGCCGAAAGAAGTGCGTAACGACTACGACGCGCTCGTCGCCAAGCTTAAGAAATAAATCCTAGGGATCAATCTATTCTGAAGGAGGTGAAGACAACAATATAATGGCTCGCAAGAAATCAGGCGCTTCAGCAACCGTTGAGCCGACGCCGCCCGCGTCGGTCGAAGAACTTATCCGCAAGCTGCTTGAGCGTGGCCGCAAACGCGGCTCGTTGACGTATGAAGAGATAAACGCGGTCTTTGAAAACGTCGAGGACGTCAACCCGGAGCGCATGGACGATCTCTTCGAAGAAGTCTCTGCCGCCGGCATCGAGATCATCGACGAGCAAAAGAGCGACAAAGCCGATTCCGAAGACGAGAGCGCCGAGACGGCGCTGCAGGCCGGTTTGGCGTTGGACGATCCGGTTCGCATGTATCTCAAGGAGATTGGACGCGTGCCGCTGCTCTCGATGGACGATGAGAAGAATTTGGCGATGCGCATCGAGGCCGGAGAGCTCGAAGCGCTCAAGGACGGCGCTGCCAATTCGGCGATCGTTGTGCGCGGCGAAGAGGCAAAGCGCCAATTAACTGAAGCGAATCTGCGTCTCGTCGTTTCGATCGCGAAGAAGTACGTCGGCCGCGGCATGCTCTTCTTGGATCTCATTCAGGAAGGGAACTTGGGCTTAATTCGAGCCGTCGAAAAATTCGATTACCGCAAAGGATATAAATTTTCCACATACGCGACGTGGTGGATCCGGCAAGCGATCACGCGTGCGCTTGCCGATCAAGCGCGGACGATCCGGATTCCGGTACACATGGTCGAGACGATCAACCGGTTGATCAAGATCTCACGTCAGCTGCTGCAAGAGCTCGGACGCGATCCATCGGTTGAGGAAATCGCTTCGGAAATGGGGTTGACGCCCGAAAAGGTGCGCGACGTCATCAAAATTTCGCAGGAACCGATTTCGCTTGAGACGCCGATCGGAGAGGAAGAAGATTCCCACCTGGGCGACTTCATCGAAGATCAAGAAGCGGTCGCACCCGCCGAAGCCGCCTCCGTTATGCTGCTCAAAGAGAAGATGGCGGATGTACTGCAAAATCTGACCGAACGCGAGCGCAAAGTGCTCGTCCTGCGCTTCGGGTTGGAAGATGGGCACCAGCGAACGCTCGAAGAGGTCGGCCAGGAATTCGGCGTGACCCGCGAGCGCATTCGTCAGATCGAAGCCAAGGCGCTTCGCAAGTTGCGTCACCCTTCGCGCGGCAAAGCGTTGAAAGACTATTGGAGCAACGAATAGCGTTTAAACTTTGATCGTCGTCCTCGCCATGGCGCTGGCCGTAATCGGCACGCCCCTCGCATCACCGGTCCCCGCACCCAGCGCCGGTCCGCCGCTTAAAGAGATCGGCGCCGTGCGTTCGACTCCGTATTGCACGGCTTTCTACAAACATTTCAACGGTGCGGTGCACCCCCTGCTTGAGAACGACTTCACGCTCGACCGGATCAGCATTTCGCTCGACAACGTGAACACACTGTTCTCGAAGATCGATTGGGATCAACAGTTCTACGACGAGCGATACCGGCTCGAGCGCTACGTGAGCTCGATGCAGGAGAACAATGTTACCATTCAGCGCGAGATCAACCAGTTGCGCGAGGCGCAGACTTTTTCCGGCGACCCGGAGCGCTCCTCAGAAATACATATGCTGGCTCAAGAGATGCAGCGTGCGCTCGATAAGCAAAAACAGATGTCAACCGACGTCTTCGGTATCGTGCAAGGAATGATCGACTATGAGAATATCGTTCCGCGCACTCTGACTGGTCAGCCGATCGGCGGCGTGACGCTGCACGATCTGCAGCTGCCGGCCGATGAGAAGAACATCAAGTCCTATCTAAGATTCGACGGCATGCGCGATATTTTGCGCGACGCCGAAGTACGCTCGGCGGCACACGCGCAGACAGTTCTAGAAAAGTACTGCTAAGCGTAACGCGCGGCGCGCGTTACATGCCGTCTTTCTCCGCGTTCTTGCTCGGGATAACGTTCGGGTTTTTCTCCGCGAAAGCGCCGTTTGGATTTGGCTTCACCCACACGATTAAGTCCCAAATCGCCGGAAACGTGAAGACGGTTTGCACCGAGCTTGCGTCTTTAACGGCGCCCGTCTTTACAAGCGTTTCCGCCGTCGGATTTGCCGGGTCACCGCCCGCTGCGGTAAAGCGGCTCATCCGAATTGCACTATACACCGGCTGTTTCGTCTGCGGATCGGTTGCAATGTAGTGCACGTGCGCGCGAAAAGTTACCCAGCGGGCTGGATTAACGCCCCAAAGATGCGGCGGCTTGGGGCTGTTCGCTTGCAGTACGGAGAAATCGGCTCCTAAGAGATTGCCCTTCACGTCGTACCAAAGCTGGCTCGGATGCTGCGGATCGGCTGATTGCCACTGACGATTCGCGTAACTGATCGATCCCGTTGAATCCTCGTACGTAAAACGAACGTAGCCGCTTTTCTCAGCGTCCGCGGCGGTTGGAAAGCGGTGCATCAAATCGGCTTGAATCGACCGGACGAACTGGACTTCGGCGCCGACCGGCTTGCCCGAAAGCTTAGGTGTTGCGCCCAGCAGTGATACGGTGGCGCCGGCGGCAATGAATGCAAAAAGAATGCGCTGAAACATAGTCAGCGCATTTGGATTAGTGCGGCGGAGTTGCCTGCGGCCGCGGTATCGGCGTCGGCGTCTTCTTCGGCGCGACTGTTACGAAAGGCAACGGCGAGAAGTGCGAGTGCGGCTGATCGACGCTCAAGTGGAAGGGCGGCGGCGCGACTACGCTGACGACTCCGCCGGCGACTCTAAGGATGGCGGCCGTTCGCGCTCGCAGGATCGTTCCAGGGCGCAGATCGACCTCCGCTCCTTTGCGGAACATCCGGTAGAGGACGTGGTACGGGATGAAGATGTCTTCGATTGTGTCGGCGACACCGGCGGTCGATGCTTGGCCGGCGGTGACGTGAACGGTGACGTGTGTCGTCGGCGTTAGCAGCGGCATCATCGATTGATTCGCTAGTCGGATCGGCTCGAAGAGAATGTCGATCGACCCGTCGACGTCGGGTGCTTGCGCCCCGCGCACATCCGTAATCTTAATGCGTGCCGGTGTGCCGGCCGGCGCGACGGTGACACCGCCGAGCACAATCGCATCCTTAAGGTGAGCGCGTGCTTCGGTACCACTCTGAGAGACGTGCGAGCCGATCCGATCGTCAAGCACGAAAAGCAAACTCGAATCGAGCGGCAAAACGCGCGCGCCGGGCGGAAGCGCGGTTGGTGTAGCCGTGGGGCCGGACTGCGGAGAGCTTTCCGGCAAGGGCACTGCGGATATCGGCGCAGCGCGCAAACTCAGCGCGGCCGCAGATGCGGCCGCTAACACAAACAGAAACCGGCGCAGGGTTTTAGGAGGCGCGCTTCTCTTCGGTGTTTTGTGCGCGTCGCGACGCAGCAGCAGCCCGTTTGCCTTCTTCGATGAGTTGCTTGACTTTTTGGCCACCTTTTTGTCCGATCTGTTCATAGAAGTTCGGGCCGTAACGGTCGCGCGTCGCTTCGCCGCCTTTCTTCCCGCCCTTCTTACCGATTTGCTCGTAGAAAGCGTGACCGTGAGCGAGCTTCGTCGCCTGGCCGCCTTTGCGCCCGATCGTCTCGTAAAACTCCGGGCCGTACTTTTTCTTGACG
>JAFARW010000165.1 GCA_019245275.1 Vulcanimicrobiota bacterium | reverse complement strand
ACGGTTTTCGGTTCGAGCGCATTAGCCAGCGTGGTGAAAATGGCATTGCTCGCGTTCTTATAATTTCCCTGAGCATCAAAGGCCGCCGGACGATACGTCGTCACCACGGCAACAGCGAGTCTTCGCGCCGGAAAATACCCCACGGTCGCACCGTTCCCGGCAAAATTCTTCGTTTGTGTGATCCAGGGCCCCAAGTTCACAACGCCCAGGCCATAATTTAGGACGCGCGAGTTTTGATGGCACACGGGACACTTTGGGTCGGCGTGTCCGAAACCGGCGAGATTCGGCCCAATCTGCGCGGCAAGCGACGTCTTCGAAAGTACCTTGCCCGTTCCAACCGCCTCCATTGACGTCGTCATATCTGCGATGTCCGTGATTTGCACCGCGCCCGGGGCAGTCGTCCACGACGGATTCCAAAACGTCGACTCTTCGTAGAATGCCGAGGAATTCGGTATGTGCAGATCTTCCCGTCGCTCCGAGCTAAACGAATGCAGCACGGGCTCCGGAATTTGCGCCGTGCTGAAACTTTGAGTTTGCGTAAGGTGCATCGGCCCCGTGATGTATTTTTGCATCCCCTTAGCCAATGGCATGCCCGTGATCTTCTCGAGCACTCGGCCCAGGATCACATAGTTCGTGTGTGAGTAACCCCAATTCGTGCCAGGTGCGAACATCATCGGTTTTGACACGCCGATATGAATCAATTGATCCGAAGTCCACTGGCGAAACGGCTCGCGCTCGACGCCCTGCGACACTTCGGGCTGATAGACGTAGTCCGCATATCCGGAAGTCATATTCGCGAGATTTTTGAGGGTAATGCGACTTGCAAACGGCAGGTTCGGCATGAACTTCGAGAGCTTGTCGTCGAGCCTCACCTTCTTCTGGTCGACGAGTTCCAAGAGCATCGTCGACATGTAGGTGAACGCCATCGCGCCGTTGCGAAAATGCATCGCCGGTGTGGCTGGAACTCCTGTCATCGATTCCCCAAGCGCGCCGGTATAGACGTTGCGGCCACCAGTCGTCACCCGGACAATGATCGACTTCAGGTGATACTGCGTCATCGCACCACGAGCAATACTTTTGATCGTTGCGATCTGCTGCGGCTGCGCCGATGCACTCTGCGGCGAAAGCGCAACGCTAGAAAAACCGGCAAGAAGCGCGAAAGACAGCCCACCGATCAAACGAGGTAAGAAAGCATCCACATAGGATGCTTTCTTGCTTCGCTGGGTTTAAGCCGTTATTTAGCCGCCGGGCCTTTCCTGATTACGCATCTGCTGCAGCTGTTGCTGCTGCTGCGGCGTCAGGACGGCATTGATCTGATCGCGGAGTTGTTGCATCGCGGTACGATCCGGCGGGCTACCGGCCGGATGCGCGGCTTGGAATTGCGAGACCAGGCCCTGGATCCTCGACTTTTGATCGTCGCTCAAGTTAAGCGGAGCAAGTCGAGCCATCATGCGGCTCGTTAAATCGCCGCTGCCCGCGGCTTGCATATTTGCGCGCAGCTGAGCCTGTTGCGCCGGCGTCAGAATTGCGAAGATCTGGTCGCGCAACGCCTTGCGAGCCGCCGGATCCGGCGTGCTGCCGCGCGGGTGCGCTTGGCGATATTGCGCGATGAGCGCGTCGATCTTCTGACGTTGGTCGGCGCTCAGATTTAGGTTGTCGAGAGCGCGCATCACGCCGCCGCCGTTTCGCGGCGCTGCTGCGCCGGGTTGATCGGTGGGCGTGTTCTGTGCGAATGTGGCTACCGGCATCGCCAACGAAGCAATGACCGCGCCGATCGTAAGGAACGTTCGAATCGTGTTCAATGGTGACTCCTGAAAGAGAAATGACTAGGACGGAATGCCCCCTACCGTAACGCCGACCCCTGAGAAGTCGTTGTGAACGCCGGATTAAAGCTTGGTGAGAGGCTACCGCTTGATGTAGATGCTGACGTCGGCCGTCGTGCGCCGTCCGTCGATCGTAATCGCCTCGAACTGCACCGTGTAATTTCGTCCTTTTAAAAACGCCGGCATCGACGGCACTGTGGTCATGGCTTCAAAGTCCCCGGGAACGAGCGGCGGAATGCCGATCGTTTTACCTGAGATGTGCGCGTAGACGCCGTTGACGTTGATTGACGTCAACACGCGCACGGCAAGCGGACCGGGCGCCGAAAGTTGTTGATCGTTGAGATCGATCTCCAAAATCTGCGGCGCGTGGGTGTCCGCCGAGGCAACAGACGCCGGCCGATACTTGTAGCCGTACGAAACGAGCGGCGGGGGAGACGAACTCGCCGCCGGCGTTACGCCCGGCGAGGGTGAGGGTGCTGGACTTCCAGTTGCCTGAGCAACGGCATTCGCGCGCCATGGTTGATGCGCTTTGAGCCAGCCGCTCAACGCGCGCGCAACGACAACGCGCCCGTGGTAAGAGAAATGCGGATCGCTGCTGCCGAAAAGCGGCTCGTGTCCGGGAGCCTTGACGTCGTTGACAAACGCGGGCCACAGGTCCAGTAAATCGACGCCCGACGCACGCACAGCATCGTTGAGCAGCGCGCCGACGGAAGTATTGGGAGCAACCTGGCCTTCCCCCGAAAGCAGCGCCGGCCACGCCGTCTCAACGGGCGAAATGTCATTTGCCAGTGGCGTCGTCACAACGAGCAACCGCGCGTGCAGACCTTCAAGCGTGCCGCGCAGCTTCCGCAAACTGGTCGTCACCAGCGGCTGCCATACGTCCGCGGTCGTCGCCAACTGCAACGTACCGGCGAGATCACCGGAGGGATAGATGTTGCCCGGATTGATGTTCAACACGTAGAAATCGGCCGCGCCGCCACGCGCCAAGAACTCGACGTACTGCTCGTCCGCTCCAAACGCCGCCCCAGGCAAAACATAGGGATTTATGCGGACGCGCGCCGACGTTGAAGTCAGCGCCGCTTCGACCATGCCTTGGATTGAATCAGACCATCGCGTGTACTGCCAGAGAAACGAGTTACCGACGAAGGCAATATTGTAACCGCCTTTCGAGGCGCTCGTCGGAAGTGTCGATCCGAGCACTGCATCATGCGTGCGATCGATATTGGCGATCTCGCGAACTCGTTTGTTGCCGCCGTCTGCAACGACCACCGAGCGTTCGTCGCGCACTGCAATTCCCAATGGAACATCGAAGCGCGACTGCGCTCCGGAGCCGTCGCGATATCCGCCGCCTGACGCCGCGCCGTTTTCAACCGGAACGCCGCCCAGCGTTTGGAGCGCACCCGCTGACCAGTTCAAATAGCGCACCGTATCGGCGCGAACATCGGTAAAGGCGATCGAGTGGTCGTCAAATGCCGCCAGCGCAAACGGATGACCCAAGGGCTGCTCGCCTTGCAGATCGCGCATGCCTTTCTGCGATGCCGGCGCGGACGCGTACCGTTCGACGGTGCCGTCAGGCGTGCGGCGCAAGAGACCGGTTTCATCCGCCGCAAAAACGACTGGGCCGGCATCGGTATTAACGACGGCAACGCCGAACGGCGCGCTGCCAAACTGCGGCAATGTCGTGACAACGCCGGCCGGCGAAATCACGC
Organism: Vulcanimicrobiota bacterium; assembly: GCA_019245275.1. Classification (GTDB taxonomy): domain Bacteria; phylum Vulcanimicrobiota; class Vulcanimicrobiia; order Vulcanimicrobiales; family Vulcanimicrobiaceae; genus JAFARW01. The sequence goes on along the minus strand of JAFARW010000165.1, from coordinate 727 downwards.
GAATCCCTGAAAAATCGGCGACGTACAGATTTCCCGACGCATCGCTAGCGAGGCCGGTTGGGCGATCGAATTTAGCGACATTGCGCGGTCCATCGACGTGTCCGGCACTGTCGGGGCGGCCCGCATAAGTCGTAACCGTTCCGTCTGCGTCGATGCGACGGATACAGTGGTTGTTCGTGTCCGCGACGTATAGCGCCTGACCGAGCCCGAACGCCAACCCCGCCGGACGATTGAAGCGCGCGCTGCTTCCGGCGCCGTCCGCGTAGCCGCCTTGAACCCACAAACCGCTAGCAATCGGTGCTCCCGAGCCGGCAAGCGTGCGCGTAAATCCATCCTTCTCAACGACGCGAATGCGCTGCGCGCCGGCATCGCTGACGTACAAACGACCGGCGCGATCGTAGACGACACCGAAGGGCTCGATGAACTGCGCGTTGCGCGCCCAGCCGTCGCCGGTGCCGGCAACGCCGGAGCCGCTGATCGTGCTCACGCGCACCTCCGGCGAGGCTTGCAGCGATGGATCATCCGCGGCGACGGGCGCAATGTTGCACAGAATGCAAACGAAAGCGAGCGCCGCCGCTAAGCGAGACAGAGTGTCCACGGTTCCCTCTACTTCGGTGGAATCTCGCTGACGACTTGCAGCTTAACTCCCGGCGGCATGGCACCACGCTGCGCGCCGGCTTCCCAGTCATGCGGAAACTGCATCTTCGGATGCAGATTCCCGTCGAGC
>JAFARW010000091.1 GCA_019245275.1 Vulcanimicrobiota bacterium | reverse complement strand
GTCCTGGGGCGCCGGGATGCAACGCAGTGGCGCGTTGCTCGGAGCGCATCAGCATATCGGCGCGTGGTTCCCGGGTTTCAATTTCGGTCTGCTGCTCGATCCGCTCTCGCTGATTTGGGCGCTGATCATCACCGGCGTCGGCTTCGTAATTCACGTCTATTCGATCGGTTACATGAGCGGAGATCGCGCTTTCGCACGCTTCTTCGCGTACATGAACTTCTTTGTTTTCGCGATGCTGACGCTAGTGCTCGCCGACAACTTCGTCGTCTTGCTGGTCGGTTGGGGTCTTGTGGGCCTGGCTTCGTATTTCTTGATCGGCTTCTGGTTCGAACGGCCGACGGCTGTAGCGGCGGCACGCAAAGCATTCGTGATCAACGTCGTCGGCGACGTCGCGATGCTCTTCGCGATCTTCATTATCTTTGCAAACGTCGGCTCCATCACGTATGCTGACGTCTTTGCCAATCCGAGCGCGCTCGGCTCATCACTGCTGCTCGTATGCATCTGTCTCTTTATTGGCGCCGCGGCAAAGTCGGCGCAGGTGCCATTGCATACATGGTTGCCCGATGCGATGGAAGGCCCGACGCCGGTCTCCGCATTGATTCACGCCGCGACGATGGTCACGGCAGGCGTCTATCTCGTTGCGCGCTGTTGGCCGCTATGGAACGCATCGCCGGATGCCCAGACGATTGCGGGCACGGTCGGGGCATTGACGGCGCTCCTTGGGGCTGTGCTCGGTATGGCGCAGTGGGACATCAAGCGCATTTTGGCTTACTCGACGATGTCGCAGATCGGCTACATGATCATGGGCGTTGGCGTAGGCGCTTACGAAGGCGGCGTCGCGCATTTCTTTACGCATGCGTATTTCAAAGCGCAGCTTTTCTTGACGGCGGGCCTCGTCATTCACGCCCTCGGCAACGAGCAAGATATCCGCTTGATGGGCGGGTTGCGCAAACGAATGCCGTTTGCGTTTTGGGCGATGACGATCGGTGTCTTGGCGATCTGCGGCATTCCCGGATTGTCCGGTTTCTTCAGCAAGGATGCCGTGATCTCAGGAGCACTCGAGCATGGCCATCCGTGGCTTTACGCGATCGGCGTTGTGACAGCCGGCATCACCGCCTATTACATGTTCCGGATGCTCTTTCTGACGTTTTTCGGCGAGTACCGCGGCGAGATGAAACCGGACGAGCTCGGCATACCGCCAGCCGAAGCCGAAGCAATTGTCGCCGCGGTTCACGAGCCGGCACACGAAGAGGAAGAACATGCACCTGGGTGGGTGATGAACGTTCCGGTCGCGCTGCTCATTCTGCCGTCAATTTTTGACGGCTGGCTGCTCGTCGGCGGCAATCGCTCGCCGTGGCACCACTTCTTTTCAGGCGAATTTCGTACGGTGACGCCGCCACTTCCGGTCAGTGAACTCGCGACGTCGCTGATCGTGCTGGTCTTCGTCGTGATTGGAATTGCGGTGGCGTATTGGCGCTATGCGACGACGCCCGCTCTCGCAAACGCGCCGGCGCGCTTGCAACGCGAATCGGTCCGCATGCCTGCCGTACTCACTCAGCTTTTCTACTTCGATACGGCCATAGACATCTTGTTCGTCAAGCCTGCGGTCGGTCTCGGCGTGATCTTCGGTCGCGCTCTCGATCCCCTTGTGATTGACGGTGCAGTGCGTGAGACGGTGTTCTCTGCGCGGTGGCTTGGGCATCTCTTTCGGAGCTTCCAGACCGGACTCGTACGCGCGTATGCGCTGATCATGATCTTGGGGGCCGCCTGCTTCATCGCATACTACGCATTCGCACGAGGTCTCGTCGCCCGCTGATGGTGATCGCACTCGTTCTCTTGCCGCTCGTGGCCGGTTTTGCGCTCTTCTTGCTGCCGCGAACCGATCGCGTCGTCTGTAAGGCGACGGGATGCGTGATTGCGGCCGCGACCTTCAGCTTGACACTAGCAAGCAGCGACCAAACGCAAAGCGTACGTTGGCTTTCGCGTCCGTTTACCGCCGCGTTCCACTTTTCAAACAGTGGGCTCGGTTATTGGATTGCGCTGCTGCTCGCGCTCGTGACGTTTTGCGCGATCCTCGCGACGACCGTTCCGCGAATGGCGAGTTTCATCGCGCTCGTGCTGCTGCTCGAAGGCACGATGATGGGTCTTTTCCTCGCCCGCGACCTGTTGCTCTTCGCGCTCTTTTGGGACGCGATGTTGATCCCGGTTTTTTTGGTGCTGATCGGATGGGGCGAGCATCCTGCGACGGCGTGGCGCTATCTGATCTACAACTTTGCGGGCGGGTTAACGCTACTCTTGGCAACGGCGGCGTTCGGTGTCATCTTCGGCTCGACGGATGTGATCGGAAAGACGGGTTTGCCGCATATCGGCTACATTTGGCAGCCATGGATCTTCGCCGGTTTTGCCTTCGCATTCTTGATCAAGACGCCGGTCTGGCCGTTTCACACGTGGATGCCGGCAACTTATGCGGACACACCGTCACCGATGGTCGCGGTCGTCAGCGGCGTCCAATCGAAAGCCGGACTCTACGGCTTCATCGTCATCGGCTTGGCACTGCTTCCCGAGTCGATGCACGCTGCCGCCGTTCTGATG
>JAFARW010000201.1 GCA_019245275.1 Vulcanimicrobiota bacterium | reverse complement strand
CGATCATCGCGTTCTTTGCGGTTACTTGGCTTCCGAAAAAGCCAGCCGCGGCAATGCAAGTACTCGCGCTGCAAATTATCGCCGCACTCACCGTTCTCGGCCTAGTCTTCTTCTTTCATCTGTAGAAAGCGCGCGCCGATGCGCTTTCAGATCGGCATTGACGTCGGCGGCACGTTTACCGACCTCGTTGCAATCGACCAAGACGGATCCATTGCGACACTCAAGGTCCCGTCGACGCCGGCTGAGCCGGCCAAGGCCGTGCTCGATGCGCTAAAGGCATTTCAGGCGCAGCATCCCGATGCCGAGATCGCGATGCTCTGCCACTCAACGACGATTGCCACAAACGCGCTCCTCGGACAAGTCGGCCTCGAGTTGCCGCGCGTCGCATTGATCACAACCGCCGGATTCCGCGATCTGATCGAAATCGGACGCCAGAATCGCAGCGAACTCTATAACCTCTTCGTTGAGCGGCCGCGCTCGCTCGTCAAACGCGACGATCGCCTTTGCATCCGCGAGCGAATCGACCACCGTGGCGACATCTTGCTCGAGTTGAACGAAGACGACGTGCGCGCCGCCATAAACCAACTCAAGGCGGCGAACATCCACGCGGTCGCAATCGGATTTCTCAACTCGTACACTAATGCCGACCACGAACGCCGCACCGCAGCCTTGGTCGCGGACGCGTTGCCGGAGATTTCCCTCACGCAATCGGCGGAAGTCAATCCGGAATATCGCGAGTACGAGCGCTTCTCGACGGCGGTCGTCAACGCCGCATTGTCGCCGATCGTCGGCCGCTACGTAAATGCGCTTCGCGAAGGCGTAGCGGATCAGGGAATACGCGCGCCGCTCTACGTGATGCAATCGCATGGCGGCATGCGCGATGCCTCAGATGTTGCGGCCGCGCCGGCGACGATCATTGAAAGCGGCCCGGGAAGCGGCGTGATCGCCGCCGCTGCTTTGGCAAAGCGCCGCGGCATCAAACACGTTCTCTCATTTGATATGGGCGGCACGACGGCCAAGGCCGGAACGATCATCGACGGCCGCGTGCAGCTCGCACACGAATTCGAAGCGGCCGGCAGCGTTCACGGCGGCCGGCCCGCAAAAGGCAGCGGTTATCCAGTACGATTTCCTTTGATCGATCTCGCCGAGGCGAGCGCCGGCGGCGGAACGATCGCTTCGGCTAACGATGCACGCGCGTTGCAAGTCGGGCCGCAATCGGCCGGCGCGGATCCGGGCCCGGCATGTTACGGAAAAGCAGACCTTGTCACAGTGACCGACGCAAACGTCGTGTTGGGGCGCCTAAGAAACGACGCTTTGCTCGGTGGCACCTTTCCGATCGAAGCGAAGCGTTCGCAATCGGCAATCGCGGCGCTCGCAGCAAAAGTGGGCCTTTCACCGCTCGAGACCGCTGCCGGCATCATTCGGCTCGTCGACAACGAGATGGCTAAGATCTTGCGGATCGTAACGGTCGAGCGCGGTCAGGATCCGCGCGGATTTACGCTGTTTGCATTCGGCGGCAACGGTCCGTTGCACGCCTGCGCGATCGCCGAAGATCTCGACATTCGATCCGTCGTCGTTCCGCCGTCACCGGGTCTGTTCTCCGCCTTCGGTTTGATCGTTGCGCCGTTGCAGAGCGCCGTCGTAATGCCGATCATGCAGCCGGCCATGCAGTGTCAGGACGCTGAACTTCGCGATTCGTTCAAGGAATTGCGAAAGCGCGCGATCGAGCAGCTGCGGCCGCAAATCGCGCGTGACAGCGCCGCCTTCGAATCCGAGGCATTCACTGAAACGATCGACGCGCGCTATGAAGGTCAAAGCTACGAGCTCAGCGTGCTTGCGAAACCGACAATTACTGAAAACGTTGCGGCTTTTCACCACGCGCATGCGGAAGCATATGGGTACAGCGTCGAAAGCGAACCGGTCGAGTTCGTCAACCTCCGCGTAAGGGCGAGCGTCCCGCGAAAAACGCTTGCGTACCGCTTCCAACTCCATCCGGTCCAAAAACCGGCCGATCGCCGCCGCGTCTGGCTCGACGGCGACTGGCGCGACGTTCCGGTCTTATCGCGCGACAGGCTCCCAAAGCGGGGTATCAAGGGGCCCGCCATCATCGATGAGTACGATGGAACGACATTGATACCGCAAGACTGGAGCGCAACGCTCGAGGACGATTCGTTGCACCTGCAATGCGACCGATGAGGCCACCGCCTGAGGTCATGACCTGGGCGACGATGCTCGTCCGCCAGCGCATGAGCGACCTTCAGAAAGTGCAGCGGAAGGCGAAAAAACATTGGTGCGGCGGCAAGTACGTTCACAAGTTACGAACGCATGCGCGACGGCTGCGAGCCGCCATCGAAGATCTGCGCGGTTGCATTCCGAACGCGCAAAAGCTGATCGACGAAAGCAAAAATCTCGGACAGAAAACCGGCAAGATTCGCGATGCCGACGTTCTGATTCGCAGGCTCCAGCGCTATCGCGTCTTCGCCTTCGCCGCGGAGCGCGCTGAGATCGACGCCCTTTGCAAGCCGTTGGAAAAACAGCGCAAGGCAGCGCGCAAACCCGCAAAAGCGTGCGTGCGCGATTTTCACGTCAAACTGTCATCGTGAAAGGCCGCGCGATCCCCCTCGAAGATGTCGGCTCGCCGAAAGAAGCGATGCGCCGCATCGTCACGGTGCGCTTTTGTGAGGTGCTCACGCAAGCGCCGGCGCTCAAAGACGCAAAACCGCAGCCCCTTCATGACCTGCGCATCGCCTGCAAACGGCTGCGCTACACGCTTGAACTTTTCGGCAATGCACTGCGCGAATGTCGTGCCGCCGAACGCGCGCTCGAAGGTCTGCAACAGTTGCTCGGCGACGCGCACGATTGCGACATCTTGCTGGAGAGTGCGCAACGAGCCGGCGCGGTTCATCTGGCTAAACGAGTGCGCCGCGATCGCGAGCGCTCCGTGCGCCGAGCGCAGCGTCTCTGGCTGCGCAGCATCGACGAGCATGGCGCCTTCGCGAGTTTGATCGGTTTGAGCGGTATCGGCAACGCCGAAGGATAGCGTCGTGGATCCGATCGTTCCCGAGCTAATCTGTAGTGCGTTGCTCTACGCAAGCGAAGAGATGGGCATCGCCGTACGCAACAGCGCCTACTCCCCAAATATCAAGGAGCGGCTCGACCATTCGTGCGCGCTATTCGATGCGCGCGGGCGCTTGATCGCGCAGGCCGAGCACATACCCGTTCACTTGGGTTCGCTGCCGTGGGGACTCAAACGCACGCTTGAGGAGATCGAACGCCGCTCTTCCTTAGAACCGCGTCAGATGTGGGTGGTCAACGATCCCTACATCTCCGGAACGCATCTCAACGACGTGACCGTCATTCGACCGATTTTCATCCGCGATCGCCTGGTTGGGTTCGCGGCAAACAAAGCGCATCACACCGACGTCGGTGGGTCCGTCCCGGGTTCGATCTCGGCGACGGCGCGGGATCTCTTCGCAGAGGGCGTCGTTATCCCACCATCGCTACTCGTCGAAGACGATGCAATTCTTCCATCGGCCGTCGATTGGCTCGCATCAAATTCGCGCACGCCGGCAGCTCGAGCTGGAGATCTGCGCGCACAAGTGGCCGGGAATTTTACGGGCGAGCGGCGCGTGCACGAGTGTATCGACCGTTATGGTCTCAAAACGTTTGAAGCCGCGATCGAACGCATCTTGGATGCGAGCGAACAGCGCATGCGCGCAAAACTATCGGCCCTCGGCGAGGGCGTCTTCAGCTGCACCGATTACTTAGAAGACCAAGATGGCGCGCCGAACATCGTTCTAAAAGTGAGCATTCGCCTCAAAGGAGGCACGGCGCACTTCGACTACAGCGGAACGTCAGCCCAAGTCGATACACCGCTCAACGCCGTCTTCGGCGTAACGCTTTCCGGCGTTCATTATGCGCTGCGA
>JAFARW010000130.1 GCA_019245275.1 Vulcanimicrobiota bacterium | reverse complement strand
AACGACTCGATCGCCGAATATCGCCGCGCGAAGCGCGAGGACTTGGCATCCAAAGAGGAGCGGGAGCGAGATATTCTGCTCGTCTATCTGCCGGCGCAGAAGTCCGCCGACGAGATCCGTGAAGTCGTCCGCGGGGCGCTTGAAAGCATCCCTCCCGAAGGCCGGAATCAAGGCGCGGTCATGAAAGCGGTAATGCCGCAGCTCAAGGGGCAAGCTGAAGGCAACCTGGTGCGCCAGATCGTCCTTGAAGAACTAGCCTAGTGCAACTTTACGGGAAGGCGCCAAGTATCTAGAGGCATGCTGCGCGCTCGCGGCCTGATCTTCGCCGGTCTCATTGCGGCAGGCTTGATTGCGATGCTATTTTCGGCACGCGTTAGCGCCGAACAGAACTCAATCGTCGTCATTCCCATTCACGGCACAATCGACGAAGGCATGGCGCATCTCGTTGAGCGTGCCGTTGCAGACGCCAACGCGAGCGGTGCGAAAGCAATCGTGCTCGACGTCAACACGTTCGGTGGCCTCGTTTCCGCGGCGACCGAAATTCGCGATGCGATGTTCACGGCGCATATGCCGACGATCGCCTATGTTTCCGAGCGCGCGTGGTCTGCGGGCGCTCTCGTAACGCTCAGCGCGCAACATATTGCGATGGCGCCCGGTTCGAGCATCGGCGCCGCCGAGCCGATTCCCACAACGGTGAAGACGGTATCTGCGCTGCGGGCCGAGTTCGAATCGACGGCGCAGCGCAATCACCGCGACCCAAAGATCGCGGCTGCGATGGTCGATACGAACGCGGATGCGCCGCTGTACAAGAAACATGGCGCAATTTTGACGCTCCGCGCGGATGATGCGAAACGCGCCGGCTTTGCTGATTCGATCGATCTCTCCCTCGGCGACGCGCTGCGCGACAACCATCTTCAGGGCGTGGCCACCACAACCGCCGAGTATTCATTCGGCGAGCAAGTCGCGCGCTTTGCAACGAGCCCGGAAGTCAGTGGTCTGCTTTTAACAATCGGCATGCTCGGACTTCTGATCGAGATGCAGACGCTGCACGGTATCGCTGGACTCGTCGGTGTGCTCGCGTTCGCGCTCTTCTTCGGAACGCACGTCTATGCTGGATTCAGCAATGGGCTCGTCATCGGCCTGGCGGTCTTGGGCGTCTTCGGGATTCTGTACGAGTTGCACGTCGTGCCGGGTCATGGCGCGCCGGGAATCTTAGGCGGCATAGCGCTGTTACTCGCGGTGCTGTTGGCGTTCGGCATTCCGTTTTTCTTCGTCGCAATCCAGACGATCTCGACGGCAATCATTCTTACAGTTGCATTCTTTTGGCTTGCGACGCGCTACTGGCCGGAAAATGCGTTCATGCGCCGCATGACGTTTGCGGCAGTTCAAGGACCGGATTATGTGGCGAGCCGCGATCTGACGTTCTTGCGCGGTTTGACCGGAAGCGCGACATCGTTTTTGCGGCCCGCCGGCGTCGCGATGATCGACGGTAAGCGCATCGATGTGCTGACGGAGGGCGATTTCATTCCGGCTGGAACGCCGATTCGCGTCACTCGAGTCGAAGGCGCGCGCGTCTTCGTTGAACCCGCCGGCTAGAGGAGAAGAAGTTGGTTTATACCTTCGGCGCCATCGTGATTTTCTTCATCGCGATCATCCTGTTCTTCGTGTTCCTCTACTATTTCCCGATTGGGCTTTGGATCCGAACGCTGGCCGCAGGCGTGCCGCTCTCGATTGTGGCGTTGATCCGCATGCGGTTGATCGGCATCCCGCCGAGCGTGATCGTCAACAATCTCGTGCGCGCCCGCAAAGCCGGGCTGCCGCTGACGATCGATCAGATGCAATCGCATTTTCTCGCGGGCGGTAATGTCGAAAACGTTACGCTCGCGATGATCGCAGCCCAGCGCGCGCAGATTCCGCTCGAGTGGCAACGGGCCGCCGCGATCGATCTGGCTGGACGAAACGTGCTGGAGGCGCTGCAAACGTCGGTGAATCCGAAGGTGATCGAAACGCCGACTTTTCAGGGCGTCGCACAAAACGGCATTCAGCTGAACGTCAAGGCGCGAATCACGGTCCGCAGCAATCTCGATCGGTATGTCGGAGGCGCCGGAGAACCGACGATCATCGCGCGCGTCGGTGAAGGCGTAGTCTCCGCGGTCGGTGCGGCGATTGATCACAAAGAAGTCCTCGAATACCCGGATCGCATCTCGAAGACCGTCCTCGCAAAGGGATTGGATGCC
>JAFARW010000071.1 GCA_019245275.1 Vulcanimicrobiota bacterium | reverse complement strand
GGCGCGCCCGCGCATTGCAAGAAGCGCCGCGTTGGTTCGGCGCCGGTATGGCAGAACTGCCGAAGACGCACGCGCGCGAGCGGGGCGTCTTTCTGCTCGACGCTGGGCAGCTGCGTTTGATCGATGGCGATCGCGACGTAACATACGATGTTGATGTGCGCTTGCCGGGCAAATACAATTTGGAAAACTTGGCGGCTGCGATCGCCGCCGCACTCGAAGCAGGTTGCGGGCCGGCAGCAATAGCGGAGAATCTCTCAGACCTTAGCCTGCCGTCCGGCCGTTACGAGACGATTGTAATCGCGAACGCACCGCGGATCATCTTTGACGCCTACAACGCATCTGCGTCGGGAACGATTGCGACGCTGGACGCCTTTGCGCATGAGGAAGGACGCCGCCGGGTCGCGATCCTGGGCAGCATGGCCGAACTTGGTGATTCCGCGCCCGAGTTGCACCGCCAAGTCGGCGCCCATGCGGCACGCGCCGGCATCGACTTCATTCTCGTCGGCGGAGACCACGCAAGCGATCTGCGCAGCGGCGCACAGGACGCCGGCTTGCACCGCGATCGAATCGCTGATTTCTATTCGACGGCTCAAGCGGCAAAATGGATTCGTGAAAACACGACGCCGGACGATGTCATCTTGCTCAAGGGCTCGCGGCGTTACAAGCTCGAGCAAGTTCTCGAGGAGCTGAAGAAGTGAGCCGGCCCCTCGTCATCGAGCAGCCCGAGGGCGTGCGCGGAATCGTCGCGGTCCCGGTGCGCACGGCAGTCGTACAACCCGGGGATGATTTTTTGGCCATCGTAGCCGATGCTGTCCGCGGCATCGCCCGCCGCGCCGACGTGGTTGCAGTATCTGAAACGGCGCTCGCGATCGCGCAACATCAGACGATGGCGGCGCAAAGCGTGCGTCCTTCGAAGCTCGCGTATCTCGTTTGCCGCTTTGCCGGACCACTCGCGACGGTCAATCAGCCGGAGTCGCTGCAACTCGTCATCGATCGTGTCGGTGCACCGAAGGTTGTCGGCGCGTGTGTTCTGCAAGTTCTAGGACGGCTTGTCGGCCAACGCGGTCTCTTCTATCGCGTCATGGGTCCGGCGATCACCGCAATCGACGGATATACCGGAACGATGCCGCCGTTCGACCGCTTCATCGTCCTTGAGCCACACGAGCCGAGTGCGTTTGCGCAGTCATTGTTCGAACGAACCAGCGTCGATTGCGCGGTCATCGACGCGAACGACCTTGCGCCGGCCAAAGTCCTCGGTGCGTCGCAAAACGTAAACCGGGATGTCGTTGCGCGCGCGCTTGATGAAAATCCGGCCGGCAACTCCGACGAGCAAACCCCAATCGTCGTCCTAAAGTGGCGTGGTGAAGGGGCGAATCCGATGCTTCGGAGCGGCGTAAGCCCGTGAGTTGGACGAGCATTCTGCTAGCCGTTCTCTTCGGATTTGCAATCACGCTGGCCGCCGGCGCCTTGCTATTGCGCCTGCTGCCGCGCTTTCAGTTGCGCCAGACCGCTTATGAAGACGCACCCCAAACGCACCAGAGTAAAACCGGAACGCCGACGATGGGCGGGTTGGCGATTCTCGCGGCGCTGATTCCGCCGCTCGTTCTCTTCTATGCGAGCGATCGTCTCGGTGAAGCGCTCGTGCTGCTCGTCTTCGCTTGCGCTGCGATCGGCAGTGTAGACGACTTCCTCGGCACGCGCGGCGGTCGCGCGCGCGGGCTGCGTGCGCGAACGAAGTATTTGGCGACTGCCCTCGTTGCGGTGGTCTTCTTGCGTTTCGTCGCGACAGCTCTTCCGCACAGCGCCGGCTTCTTTCCGATATTCTCCGCGGGAACGCTGACAATAGACGCGCCGTTTTGGCTCTGGCTGACGCTGGGCACGATCGCGATTACCGGCACGGTGCATGCCGTGAACCTGACGGACGGTCTCGATGGTTTAGCCGCCGGCACGATCATCGCGCCGCTAGCGGCGACGTTTGCAATTGCCGTCTCGTACCATGAATTCGCTCGAACGAGTTGGCCGGTCGTTCTGCTGCTCGCGATCGGCGGCTGTCTTGCATTTCTGGTCTACAACTACCATCCGGCAAAGATGTTCATGGGCGACACCGGCTCGCTTGCGCTTGGCGCCCTCCTTTCCGGCGCGGCGATCTTGAGCGGCGAGATGTTGCTCTTGATCTTGATCGGCGGCGTCTTCGTCGCGGAGGCGTTGTCCGTCATCGTGCAAGTCGCGTACTTCAAGCTGACGCGCAGGCGAATATTGCGCATGAGCCCGCTGCACCACCATTTCGAACTTGGCGGGATGAAAGAACCCGCGGTGACGCTCCGTTTTTGGACGGCGTCAATTCTGTGTTCGGTCGTGGGATGGGCGGTCGTGCGGTGAAGCCCGAGGCGGTGCTCGTGATCGGCGCGGGCCGCACCGGCGAGGCATGCGCCGAAGTTCTCGCTGCGCGTGGCATCGACGTGTACGTCACCGACGAGCAACCACCGGTGAAGTTAGAACGCGCGATCGCGGCGATTCGCTCAGCGGGCGGCCAATTCGTGGCGCCGAGTCAAGTCGAATCGCTGCTGCCGAAGGTCGATCGCGCGATTCTCTCGCCCGGCGTACCGCTCGCCGGCACGTTGGCGCAAAAGGCAAAAGCGTCGGTGCCGCTCGTTGGCGAGATTGAAGTTGCTTACGAACTCTGCCAAGCGCCGATCATCGCAGTCACGGGGACCAAAGGTAAATCGACGACGACGGCGCTTACCGCGCATCTGCTTCGGTGCGCGGGCAAAGCGGTGCGCGTCGGGGGTAACATTGGAAATCCATTGATCCGCGAGGCAGCGCTTGCGACGCGCAACGAGTGGATCGTGGCGGAGGTCTCCTCGTTTCAACTCGAAACGATCGAGAAGTTTAAACCGCGCATCGCCGTTCTGTTGAACGTTTCCGACGACCATCTCGATCGATATGCGTCGCTTGACGAATACGCGCGTGCGAAATTCCGCATCTTTGAGAATCAAGACGCTGACGATATCTTTATCGGGAATCTCGACGATCCGTTTGTGGCCGCCGCGCGTCCTCGCATCCGCGCCAAGGCGTTCTGGTTCAGCGCCCGCGGTTCGGACTCCGAAGCTTCGGCATTTGCGAGCGATGACGGGATCTGGTATCGGACTCGGGGCAGGACCGCGCGCCGCCTTCTGCATCGTTCAGAGATCGCGCTTCTCGGCGAACACAACCTCGAAAATGTTTTGGCAGCGACGTTGGCGGCGTTGAGTGCAGGCGCAACAATCTCCAATGTAATCGAGAGCGTGCCGGCGTTCGAACCGATGCAGCATCGGCTACAGACGATCGCCGAAATCGAGGG
>JAFARW010000004.1 GCA_019245275.1 Vulcanimicrobiota bacterium | reverse complement strand
AGTATGCTAAATCGTACTCTCGGATTTACACTCATACTTGCGGTTGCGGCATTAGCTCGCGGAGCCGCCGATAATGGCAAGTGGTACACGCTTTCGGGTATCGCTGCGCGAGCCTTGAACATTGCGTTTCACGCTCAGTACGGACACGGAAAAGACGTGGGCAACTCAGACATCGTGAGAATCGCCCCAGCGTCAAATGTTGTCCAGATTCGTTTTGAGCAGTCAGACCATCAGGAACCGACCATCGCAGTGGACACAAGGACGGGGGCCGCGACGATGGTGTCTGCAGCTGCTTCGGCGCCGACAGCCAACGATGTTGTGTTGCCTGGCCTAGAGGCAAAGGCCATATCAACTGCTTATGATGCTTGGCGTTCGGGAGCCGTTTATATCCCTTCGCCGAGGTCCGGGTTTGAATCGGATAGGTTCTCGGTTAGAGAGCAAGCGATCTTTCAGAATCCGATCTCACAGCGTGGCTTTCGCCCCGGCTATTTCGTAACATATACGCCAACGTACACAAACAAATCGCATGGTGGACTGTACTGCGGAGAATGGATTAATTATCGCGTTGATCCCAATACGTGGCAGGTTTCGCGTCAGGTCAAAATCTGCTAGACGTATTCAACCAAAGACAACTCGCGAAGGGGCGACGGTTCACTGCGGGTGTATGGAGCGGGCATCTTTCATTTATCGAAGATTTCGCGGCCCTTCGACAGGCTCAGGGTGACAAGGTTCTTCGACGAGGCTGCTGGCTCTTCACAAGCAACGACTACGGGACTTCTGACTGTACGCGGCTAACGTAGAGACCTCGGTGCCCCACCGTAGTGTAGTCGTGATCGGTTCCGGCCCGATCGTTATCGGGCAGGCCGCCGAGTTTGATTACGCCGGTGTTCAAGCATGTCGCGCGTTACGCGAGGCGGGACGGCGCGTCGTCCTTGTCAATTCGAATCCCGCAACGATTATGACCGATCCCGAAATCGCGGACGCGGTCTATTTGGAGCCGCTGACGAGCGCTTCGTTACGCGCGATCATCGAGCGCGAGCGGCCCGACGCATTGCTGCCGACGCTCGGTGGGCAGACGGGTTTGAATCTCGCCGTCGAGCTCCACGAGTCGGGCGCGTTGGAAGAGTTCGACGTAAAACTGCTGGGCACGCCGATCGAGACGATTCGTGTGGCTGAAGACCGGCGTCTTTTTAAAGAGAAGATGATCGCAATTGGCGAGCCGGTTGCGCAGAGCGAAGTCGTAACGGAAATCGAAAGCGGCGTCGCGTTTGCTCGCAAAGTCGGTTATCCGCTCGTTGTCCGGCCGGCCTACACCCTCGGTGGAACGGGCGGCGGCGTCGTGCACGACGAGGCGGAGTTGCGCGAAACGCTCGTGGCCGGTCTCTCGCTGAGTTTGATCGGGCAAGTACTGCTCGAGACGTCGCTGCTCGGCTGGAAAGAGATCGAATACGAAGTCCTGCGCGATCGCGCCAATAACTGCATCGTCGTCTGTAACATGGAAAACATCGATCCCGTCGGCGTTCACACCGGCGACTCGATCGTGGTAGCGCCCTCGCAAACGCTCTCGGATCAGGAATACCAGCTGCTCCGCACGTCGAGCATCAACGTGATCCGCGCGCTGAACGTCGAAGGCGGGTGCAACATCCAATTCGCATTGCATCCGGAACGCACGGAATACCGGATCATTGAGGTCAATCCGCGCGTCTCGCGCAGCTCAGCGCTCGCTTCCAAAGCGACTGGCTATCCGATTGCGAAGGTTGCGACGCGAATCGCGCTCGGCGAAACGCTCGACGAGATTCCGAATCCCGTCACCGGTGTGACGAAGGCGGCATACGAGCCGACACTCGACTACGTGGTCGTGAAGATTCCGCGCTGGCCTTTCGATAAGTTTCCGTTTGCGGATACGCACCTCGGAACGCAGATGAAGTCGACCGGCGAGGCGATGGGGATCGGTCGAACCTTCGGCGCCGCATTGATGAAAGCGGTTCGCGGACTTGACCTGCGACGTGAGGCGCTTACCGGCGACGGCTTTGTGCGATGGAATACCGACGAGCTGATGGCGATCGTCGGCCGGCCGAATCACGAGCGGCTTTTCGCGATCGCCGAGTTGTTACGACGTACGCCCCAAACGGAGCGAGCCGCGCTCATCGAACGCGTCGTGATGCAGTCCGGGATCGACCGTTTTTGGATCCATGAAGTCAACGATCTCGTGGAGCTGGAGGTGCGCCTTGGAGATCGCCCCTCAAGCGACGATCTATCTGCCGCGCTCGAGCACGGCTACTCGATCGGAAACGCAAAAGATGGCACCGCGGCATTTCGCATGGTCGACACCGCGGCCGCCGAGTTCCCCGCAAAATCTCCCTACTACTACTTATCCCGCCACGAGCGCGACGAGATGCGCGCGCCGCACAAAGAAGCGGTGATCGTCGTCGGGAGCGGCCCGATTCGCATCGCCCAAGGGATCGAATTCGATTATTCATGCGTCCACGCGGCGTGGGCGCTGCGCGATGCGGGCCGCGCTTCGGTCGTCATCAACAACAACCCCGAAACCGTCTCAACTGACTTTGACATCTCGGACGTCCTCGTCTTTGAGCCGCCCGGTGCCAATGAAGTTGAAGCCGTATATCGCGCGACGAACGCTCGCGGCGTCATGCTGGCATTCGGCGGACAAACAGCGATCAATCTGGCCGAGGAGCTTGCGAGCCGCGGT
>JAFARW010000015.1 GCA_019245275.1 Vulcanimicrobiota bacterium | reverse complement strand
GGCGCGCCGAACATCGTTCTAAAAGTGAGCATTCGCCTCAAAGGAGGCACGGCGCACTTCGACTACAGCGGAACGTCAGCCCAAGTCGATACACCGCTCAACGCCGTCTTCGGCGTAACGCTTTCCGGCGTTCATTATGCGCTGCGAGCCGTTACCGATTGGACGATTCCGATGAATGACGGTTGTTTTCGGCCCGTTTCCGTTCACGCACCGGAAGGCTCGCTTCTCAATCCGCGACGTCCGGCGCCCGTCGGCGGCGGAAACGTCGAAACGAGTATGCGTAATGCGGATTTGATTCTACAGGCGCTGGCGAAGGTAGCGCCCGAGCGCATTCCAGCATGCAGCGGCGGCACCATGAGCAACGTGATGCTTGGCGGTCTAACAACGAGCGGCGAGAGTTGGGCCTTCTATGAAACCAACGGCTGCGGCATGGGAGCGCGTCCGGCCGGCGATGGACCCAGCGGCATTCACTGCCACATGACAAACACGCTGAACACTCCGATCGAAGCGATCGAACGCTACTATCCGTTGCGCGTCACGCGCTACGAGCTGGCCGACCAAACCGGCGGTGCAGGAAGGCATCGTGGCGGCGATGGTTTGATCCGCGCCTTGCAGTTGACTGAAGGAACGGCGCGCTGCTCGTTGCTTTCAGATCGTCATCGCATCGGACCACCGGGCGCATTCGGCGGTGAAGCGGGAAGTTGCGGCGAGCATCATCTGACGCACGACCGCTCGCATTCCGTATTGCCCGCCAAGACAACCGTCGAACTGGCGCCCGGGGACTGCGTCACAATTCAGACACCGGGCGGCGGCGGATACGGCGCGCCTGCGGCGAACTGACCGCGTCAGCATTCCGTTTCCCATAGGAGAATCAATGCAGCGTTCCGCGGGGCTTTTCGTCACTTCACTGCTTATTGCGCTGGCCTTTACCGGCTGCGGCGGCGGCAATTCGAGTCTGTTCGGGCCATCACCGTCACCGACGCCGGTTACGCCGAACGTGTCGCTCGAAATCAATCTTCCGACAGCCAACAGCGGGCCAACCGCTCTCACGCGCGGACCGGATTCGAATATTTGGGTTACTGAAACCAAGGCGAGTAAGATCGCCAAAGTCGCCGGCGCAACATCGGTATCTGAATTTCCGACAATCGTCCCCAACGCGGGCCCAACCTCAATCATCGCAGGGCCTGATTCCGGACTCTGGGTCACCTACTCAATTGCGGACCGGATTGCACGCGTCACGCCGACCTCCGGCGGCATTACGGAATATCCACTGACCGCCGGAACGCACCCGCAAGAAATTATCTCGGCCGGAACGCCAACTGGAAGCAACCTTTACTTCACCGAATTCGGCGCAAACAAAATCGGCGTAATGACGACCGCCGGCATTTTGCTGAGTGAATTTCCGCTACCGAACGCCGGCTCCGGACCGTATTCGCTCATCCAAGGGACGGACAACGCGATTTGGTTCACGGAACTGAATCGCTCCGCGATCGGCCGCATGTTAGTCGGCGGGCAATTTACAAACGAATTCCCGACGATCACCGCAAATGCGCAGCCGCAGACGATCATCCTCGGACCCGATGGCGCTCTTTGGTTCGTTGAAGAGGGGCCGCAAAAACTTGGCCGCATCACGCTCGCGGGGCAGATGAGCGAAGTTTCGATTGCCCCTGCTGCCTCGATTCACGGCTTGGTCGTCGGAGTTGACAATAAGTTTTATTTCGGCGACCCCGTCGCAAATAAGATCGCGCAGTACGACATCGTCGCGGGTACGATCAAAGAATTTTCGATTCCGACTCCAGGGGCGATGCCGTTCGGCATGACGCTCGGCGTCGACGGGAAGGTTTATTTCTCAGAAAACGCGACCTCGAAAATCGGTCAGCTGACGTACTTCTAAGTTGCCATAAGGGGCTCGATATCGCTACTCGCTAACTCGCAGAGCAGCGTCGCATTCCCCGCGCCGCTCGCGAGCGCGTAATATCGCGTGCCGATCCGCACGACCTGAAGAACGACATTCTGCGTTAAAACCGCGGTTTCAACGACCGAGATCAATCGCTTCTGCGAAGATTTCCCGAAGCGGCCCGTTTTCCACGCGCGTACGATCGCATAGAACAGGCCCAGCGCGATGCCGACGGTTACGAGCCCAATCAGGTATGACGCGACGACGTGCCCGTTCAATGGATCTCGTGACGCGCGTTGCTTTCATCGAACTCCGCTTCTTCAGCCCGCTCCTCGGCATCGCGATGTTCTTTCCAGCGCCGCTCGCGCAAACGCTCGAGCGCCATCGTTTCTTTGGTCGCCTTGCGCAGTCTCACGGATGCCGTTGCAAGCGCTTCTTCACGATCGTGCGCGATACGCTGCTGCGCCTCGATCGCGCGCGCCAAATATTCCTGACGCAATGCGCGCCCGCGCAAGTCCGCGGCCCGATCGTTCTCTTGCAATTCGCGGTCGAGCTGAACCAGACGCGCCTGCACTTCGGCTCGCTCGCGATCGCGGGCGGCGGCTTCCGCACGAAGTGTCATTTCAACCGAAGTCCGGTGATCGAGGAGTGCTTGCAGCCGAAAGCGGAACGCCGCGCTCACACAAGCTGCGAGCGTTCGGCGCCGAGCGAAACGTGTTCGAGCGGTACGCCGAGGGCGTCGCGAATCGCGTCCAGGTACCGTCGCGCAGCGGCGGGCAATCCCTTGAGGTTGCGCACTCCGCCGATGTCTTCACTCCATCCGTCGAAATACTCGACCACGGGCTGAATCGCCGGCGCGTCCGCCATTCCAAAATCAACTTTGGTTCCGGAGAGCATATAATCGGTCACAAAGCCGATGCGTTCGAAACCGCTCAACACATCGAGTTTGGTGATGACGGCGCTCGTGAGCCCGTTCAGGCGGGCTGCATAGCGCGCGGCGACGGCATCGAACCAGCCGCACCGTCGCGCGCGTCCGGTGACGGTGCCGAACTCGCGTCCCGCGCGACGCAACCGTTCGCCGTTCGCATCCTGCAACTCCGAAGGAAACGGACCACCGCCGACCCGAGTCGCGTACGCCTTTGCGACGCCGATCACGTTGCCGATCGCCGAGGGCCCGATGCCGAGGCCGATGCACGCGCCACCGGCAATCGTGTGAGAGCTCGTAACGTACGGATAGGTGCCATAGCCAACGTCCAAGAGAGTGCCCTGCGCGCCCTCGATCAGGATGCGCTTCGATCCCTCGAGCGCTGAGTGGATGTACGCCACGCCGTCGACGACATAGGGTAAGACGCGCTCGGCATAGCGCCGCGTTTGGAGCAACACTTCTTCTCGCACGCCGAGCAGGCGTGTCAGGCGCGTAACATCGCGCAGATCCGCAAATCGAATGCCCGCGCGAGCGGCCTTATCTTCGTAAGCCGGACCGATTCCGCGGCCGGTCGTTCCAATCGCGCGGTCGCCGAGCGTTGCCTCGCGCTGAGCATCGCGTTCCGCATGGTAAGGGAGGACGATGTGGGCGCGGTCCGAGATCCTGATGCGCGACAGATCGACGCCGATCTTCTCGAGTGCATCGAGCTCGTCGACGAGTCCGGCGAGGCTGACGACCGTGCCGCCGCCGACGAACAGCTCTACGTTTTCGTGCAGCGCACCCGAGGGAACGATCCGCAGCGCAAGCATCGTCTCCCCGACGACAATCGTATGTCCAGCGTTGTCGCCGCCGCCGAAGCGGGCCACGATGTCGTAGTCTTTCGCATAGTAGTCAACAACACGGCCTTTGCCTTCATCGCCCCATTGCAACCCGACAATAACGTCAGCCTTACTCCGAGGCACTATGCGCCCATCACCCTTCTTTCCGTTCGCCATGCCCCGCCGCTTCACGGCTTTCCGGCGAAAGCTCTGACATTTTTTGCCAAAACACGATGTTTTCTTCAAAGCTTG
>JAFARW010000228.1 GCA_019245275.1 Vulcanimicrobiota bacterium | reverse complement strand
GCCGAAACGCTCTCGGTGCATCTTTGGTACACCCATTCCGAAGGGCTGGTACCGGATGCCGATCGTATCGGAAATGGTTCGGCACTCGTTTTGCTTGTGATGATCTTGGGGTTCAATATTTTGGCACGCGTTTTAGGCCGGCTTTTGAGCCGGCGGCTGACCAGCAAGTGATCTCGTCAATCCCACCGCCCGAAGTGCAGCCGGCCTTTAAACTCAAGGTCGAGGACCTGAACGTCTATTACGGCGACTTTCAGGCGATCAAACATGCCGCGCTCGACGTGCCTGAGAATCAGATCACTGCGCTGATCGGACCGTCGGGTTGCGGCAAAACGACGTTCCTTCGCGCGCTCAATCGCATGCACGACCTCTCGCCGAACGTCCGTGTCGAGGGAAAGGTAGAGCTCGACGGTGAGGACATCTATGCGCGTGACGTCGATCCCGTCGCGATCCGTCACCGCATCGGCATGGTGTTCCAGCGGCCGAACCCATTTCCAAAATCGATCTACGAGAATGTCGTTTATGGACCGAAGATCCATGGCATACGCTCGCGCCGCAAGCTGGCTGAAATTTGCGAGCGCAGCTTGCATCGGGCTGCGCTCTGGGATGAAGTCAAGGACCGGCTTAATCGCTCGGCGCTCGACCTCTCAGGTGGACAGCAGCAGCGTCTTTGCATCGCGCGCGTGCTGGCCGTCGAGCCGGAGGTCATCTTGATGGATGAACCAGCGTCGGCACTCGACCCAATTGCGACCTCTAAGATCGAAGATCTGCTCGGTGAATTGACGGACGACTACACGGTCGTCATCGTGACGCACTCGATGCAACAGGCCGCGCGCATCTCCGATTTCACGGCGTTTTTCTTGATGGGCGACCTGATTGAAGTGGGTGCGACATCCGAGATTTTTGTTAAGCCGAAAGACAAGCGAACGGAGGATTATATCACCGGCCGCTACGGGTAAGAGCGGTACATGGCGAGAGCAACTTGGAAACCCCATGAAAAGCACGGCGAGCTGACAGAGCGCGGGGATCTGCCCGACAGCGTCTTCGCGTACCCGAAGGACCGCAAAGAACCGATGACCGATGCTTCGCATGTTCGCAATGCAATTGCGCGCTTCGATCAGGTGACCGGTGTCTCGGACGAAGAGCGCGCGCAGGCATTCGCAAACATCAAGAAAGCAGCCAAGCACTACGGCGTTGACATGACCGAAGGGGGATGGAAGGAGCTCGGACGACGTCCCGCCACCGGCCGAACGCGCAAACAGCGCAAGCGATCGGCGCGCAAAGCGGCTCGGACCCGCAAGCGAACAGGCACCGGTCACAAAAAGACCGCAGCTCGCAAGCGCGGAGCAAAGCGAGCCTCCGTGACGCGAAAGAAGAAGGCGCGAAGCAAAGGCGGCGCGGGGCGTAAGACGACAAGGCGCAAGAGAGTTACTCGCAAGCGACGCTAGCGGATCCTGAGCTTATCGAAGGAGGTTAAACTACTCTTAACCGGTCCTTAAGGTGCAGCCCTTACACTAAGCGCGTTGTTGCCACTATTCCTTAGAAGGAAGAGCTAACGTGCTATCTTTTCTGACGCGTTCTTTCATGGGCGTGTCGTTTTTTGTCTGCTGCGTCGCGTCGATCGCGTCCGCTCAAACGACGCCGAGTCCCGCGCCCACCCCGACGGCCAAGCCGGCGAGCGCATCGCCGTACGGTTTTCACTACAGCGGAAATGCCCGGATCTATTACTTCACCCGGACCAACCGCGTGGGTGTCAACGCTTCGGCTTTTAACACCGAAGCGAAGATCCACGTTGAATACACTTTCCCGGGCACGCCATGGACGATCGGCGGGACGTACTTCGGCGCGGATCCATTTGGAGCGAACGGTAATAATCCCGGCTTCAACAAGAAGATCGACAATACGCTCCCAGGCTACGGCTTGAGTTTGGCGGGCGAGTATTACTTGCAATACAAGAACAAGAACACGTTCGCCATCAGCGGGCGGGAGCAGATCAATACCCCGTGGGCCAACCCGTCTGACTCCCGTCTCGTGCCGGTTCTCTTTCAAGGGACGGCGGCGAGCACGACCTTCGGTTACGGCTCGACGTTCGGGGCGATGTATATGGCGCGCTTCCGGCATCGCACGTCGTCCGCGTTTGAATCGAATACCCTGCTGACGAGCTGCGATGACACAGGCTCCGGCGTTCCCGGCGATCCGTGTAATCCGCAGTTCACCAGCAGAGGCTTCCTCCTGCTGTACGGAACGCAGAAGTTCAACAAGCAATTGACGTTCGGCGCCTACGATTATCAGATCTATGACATCGTCAACTTGTGGCATCTCGAGTCGAAGTTCAACTACGCGCCGCAATCGCCGCTCAATCCGTATGTTGCGATGCAGTACATTGCCGAATCGAATACGGGTGCTTCGGACATCGGCATCGTCAAGAATCATACGTTCGGTTTCCAGTTTGGAGCCAGTCCAACAAAGTATATCGATCTCGCGCTGAGCTTTAATACGTCGCCGACCGAAACGTTTACGACGAGCTCGTCCGCTCTCTGCGGCGGCGGCTCCGGCAAGTTTGCGCCCAAGCTCAACGGCATCTTTGGCGGCGGCGTCGGCGGTAAGGTCATCGGCGCGCCGAAGGGAACGATCTACTGTTACGGCGGCGGGTTAGCATCGCCATATACCGACAGTTACGCGACGGATCCGCTCTACACGACGACGATCACGCAAGGATTAGCGGACGTTCACAAGCCGGGTTATGGCGATAAGATCGGCGGGACGTTCCAGACACCGAATCACCGCTTTAGGCTGATCCTCGCGCAAGCATGGTACAACTACACCGTGCCTGGCTCCGCGACCGATCGGCGTCGCGAGTTCAATGCTGACTTAACCTACTATTTCAACCCGATCGATCCGAGTAAGCCCTACCATGGTTTGGCGATCCGGCATCGCTACGCCGATCGCGTTCAACTCAGCTCCCCGTTCGATTTTAAATACAACCGAACTCAACTGGAGTACACGTTCTAATGCAATCTCTACTTGTGAGGAATCAAATGCTCAAGTTTATCGCGGCCATCGCTATGGTTGCAGCGAGTGCTCTGCCGCTCGCTGCGCGCGCCGACACGAACTTAACGATCGCGGGTTCAACGGCGCTCTTGCCTCTGGTTAAGGAATCTGCGCAGAGTTACCAATCCAGCCACTCCAGTGTCAAAATCTCCGTCTCCGGTGGCGGATCGTATGTCGGCATCAGCCAAGCGATGTCGAAGTCGGTTGACATCGGGGATTCGGACGTGCTCGCGCCCGGAAACAGCGGCCTGCGGGATCACAAAGTGGCCGTTGTCGGTTTCTCCGTCGTTGTAAACCCGGCAACCGGTGTAACCGCGCTCTCGAAGAAGCAAATCCGCGATATCTTCTCCGGCCGCGTCACGAACTGGAAAGATGTGGGTGGAAAAGACGTCGCGATCACGGTGATCAATCGGCCACGATCTTCCGGAACGCGCGCCGTGTTCAACGCCACGCTGATGGGCGCATCCAAGATCGCCGAAGGTGGGCAGGTTGAAGATAGCTCCGGTCAAGTCGTGACCACGGTCGGAACGCTGCCCGGGGCGGTCTCCTACGTTGCCTTCGCATATGCGAAAGGCAAGAACGTCAACATGGTCAAGATCGATCACGTTGCGGCATCGGATGACAATGTGCAGAGTGGAAGATATCCGTTCTGGTCCTACGAGCACATGTTCACACATTCCGGAAGTCCGCGAGAAGCCGAAGACTTCATCGGTTACGTCTCGCGCAACAAAGACACGCTCGAAAAACTCGGCTACATACCCATATCGAACATGAAAGTCGCTGAGAACAACCGCTAGAGAAAACTAGGTCGCGCCCTGGATTTCTGAGAATACCAGGGCGCGATGGTCCTTCCAACGCGCGAGCGGCCGCGTGCCGCTTCGGCAGAGAGACAACTTCCCGCGCACATGACCGCGCTGCGCAAGATCGCGCCGCAGCCCGGTTTTGCGCTTGCGGAGATCCCGCTTCCTCAGATCGGCCCCGGCGACGTGTTGATTCGCGTGCAGATGGCCGGCATCTGCGGCACCGATCTGCATATTTACGAGTGGGATCGATGGGCCCAGCGCCGCGTTCATCCGCCGCTGACGGTCGGACACGAATTCATGGGTACGATCGCTGCGGTTGGCTCGGATGTGCGCGAGTTTGCAGCCGGCGAGCGCGTTTCGGCCGAAGGGCACATCGCATGCCGTGTCTGTCTGCCTTGTCGCACGGGCGACGCACACATCTGCAGAAATCTGAGCGTGATCGGCGTCGATCGCGACGGCGCATTTGCGCAATACATTGCGATGCCGCAGCAGAACGTTTGGAAGCTCGATCGCTCGATTCCCGACCAATATGCGGCGATATTCGATCCGCTAGGCAACGCGGTGCACAGCGTTATGGCAGCGGGCGTCAGCGCAAAGAGCGTCGCCATCACCGGGGCCGGCTCGATCGGCCTGATGGCGATTTCCGTTGCTCGCGCCGCAGGCGCATCGACGATCTTTGCAATCGATATTCGACCCGAGAAGCTGGAGTTGGCAAAGTCGCTCGGCGCCGATGAAACGTTTTTGGCGAGCGATGCGGGCTGGGTCGATAAAATGCGCGCGCGCACCGACGGAGACGGCGTCGACGTTCTGCTCGAGATGTCAGGCAGCGCAGCGGCGATCGAACAAGGGCTGGCAGCGTTACGCAACGGCGGCCGAGCTGCGCTCCTAGGTCTTCCACAAGAGAAGATCAACCTCGACATCGGTGAACTGATCATCTTTAAAGGTTTGAGCGTGCTCGGCATCCATGGGCGAAGGATGTTCGAGACATGGTATCAGATGCAGAAGATGGTGAAGAGTGGCCGCATCGATCTAAAACCGATCATTTCTCACACCTTGCCGCTCGAGGCGTTCGATCAAGCATTTGATTTATTGAAGTCGGGCACTGCGGCGAAGATCATCCTGGATCTGCGATGAATTCAGCATTCAACGCTCGCTTGGAAAAAGAACTCGACGCGCTGCGAGCCGCGGG
>JAFARW010000211.1 GCA_019245275.1 Vulcanimicrobiota bacterium | reverse complement strand
CGTCACATACCTCGGCGTTGATGATTCATTTGAACCGGCGGACCGCGTTCGAGAAGTGCAGCCGAATCAGTCGTATTTCTTGTTCATCGGCGATCCGGCCGAACCGCGCAAGAATTTCGAGTTGCTCTATCGCGCATTTCGGCGCGCCTGGCCCAACTGCAACGGCCCTCACTTAGCGGTGCTCTCTCAACGCGATCCCGCGTTGCCGGGCGTCCGTCACCTGAAGAGCGACACCGAAGACGTCGAAGGAAAAGAAAACGTGCGTCTGCGTGCGCTCTACCGGGGCGCGATCGCTACCGCCGTCCCGTCGCTCTACGAAGGCTTCGGCATGCCGGTCAGTGAGTCGATGGCCTGCGGAACGCCGGTTATTGCTGCCCGCGCGAGTTCATTGCCTGAAATCGCCGGCGAAGCCGCGCTGCTGGAAGATCCCACCAATGAAGAGGCGTGGGCAAATGCGCTCGAGCGCGTTGCGAGCGATCCTTCGCTGCGCGTCACGTTACGCGAACTTGGGTTACAGAATGTCAAACGATTTCGCTGGGATGCCTGCGCAGCGCAGACTCAGGCGGTATTCGAAGAAGTCGCAGCGCTCTCGCGCAGCATGCCGTAGCGCGCCGCCTGCGGCCGGCGTAGGCGCCAGCGTTGCGCATAATTCAAGCGGCGAAAGAGATTCTTTAAGGTTTCGCCGCGCGTTTGGTGTTCCGCGATCGCGTTGTCGACGCGCCGAAAATGCTCCGCGAGGTGCAACTTCTCGTACGCGATGATCGGCCGTGCGGACGCCGGGTGCTCGCCGGTAAAGCGGATCAGGCGTCGCCAGCGAACGGCGAAGTGCGGATTCAGCCGCCGAAAATCGCCCTCGACGTCGGCTTCGCGTGCGATGTCCGCGGGCAATGCATTTCCGAACTGACCCAAACTTGCATACTGCGACCCTTGACGCGTATCTTCGGCGAACGGCGATACATGGCCGTAGTGCGCATAAACATACGGCAACGCGAGGCGCGCGCCCTCAATACCGCAAAGCCGTTCGTGGACATCGCCTTCCCAATGCGCTTCGCGCGACCAACGGAAGAACATCAGCCGACGCTCGATCGAGAGATACCAGTCGAACGACTTGAAGAAATGCCAGGTATAGCCGTCGACAAAGGAGATTCTTTCGGGCAATCGAGCGAGATTGCGCGCAAAAATTGCAATTCGCTCGTCGTGGACCTCATCGGCGTCGATGAAGGCGATCCATGTGTCGCTACCGGCTCTACGGTCCAGTTTGAGACACTCGTTGCGTGCGGCGGAGAATCCGCTGAATACGGTCTGTGCGAGCGTGAGCCGCCCGCTTCGAAATAAAGCGCTCGCTTCAAGCGCGCCGAGCGTCGGAGCGCGTGCCCCGAGACCGGAGTTCTCATTGACAAAGAGATGCTCGACTGCCGGTTCGATGCTGGCGAGCATTGCGGGCAAGAACGGCTCTTGCTTTGCTCCCACGATCAGGTGCGCGACGACTCGTGCCACTGCTGAAACTCTTTAGCGCTAGGGAAAGGAAGGACCCAGCGCGACGCACGAAATCCAGCGTGCGCATGAACGTTCGCATCGTCGTCGCCATCGTCTCGGCAACCGGGCTGCTCTTAGGAAATGCTCCGCTCTGGGCAACCGCGGCTTCAACGGTGCACGGCGTACCGCCGGTGCATACGCTGGCCTCACGTTCGGCGATGCCGCACTCCTCGGCGATTCGCGTTCCGTCGCTGTCCGGCGCGCACGCGTCTGACGGCGACTCAGACGACCGCGCCACGCCGCATCCATCTTCAAACGCACGCTCAAACGTTCAACCGCAGATTGAAGCGCCGGCCGGCCACCGCCTTTTCTTGCCGTGGTGGTTTCGCCGGCGGCACATCGCGGCTCCGCTACCGCCGCTCGTCTGAACCACGTTCATCTCTGTTCCGGGCTCCTGCGACGCGCGGAGCGCGTCTTGCTTGTTGCTTCGGCTTACCCCAACCACGACCGGCCGCTCTGGAACCTTCCCGGCGGACGGCAACATGAAGGCGAGCTGTTGACTGACGCTTTGCAACGCGAATTTGCAGAGGAGACTGGTCTGCGGATTTCAGTCGGCGCCTTGCTATACGTTAGCGAGTCCTACGACGGCGACACCCATTTCACGAACGCAACATTTCATGTCGAAAGCGACGGCGAAGCGCGATTGCCGCAACACGACGCGCATGTTGTCGCACTCGAGTGGGTGCCGTTGAGCGAAGTCGAACGTCGCCTGACCGTAGGAGTCGTGCGCGAGCCGCTGCTGTCGTATCTGCGCGGGGAAAGCTGCCGCTACTTCGGCTACGCCGAAGCCGGTATTTCGATCGCCTTCGCCGACTGAGTCCAATCTCGCCGCGAGATCACGTGGTGCAGCACGTCGACCGCTTCCCCAGCAACCGAAGCACCGTTATGCACTAACGCGCCTTCGCGAAAGCCGAGCCGGTCAAGCACGTTTCGGGATGGCCGGTTGCCCGGGACGCAATATGCGCTGACGCGGTTGACTTTGCCGCGCAAAAACGCCTCTTCGAGCAACGCGCGCACGGCTTCGGTCGCAAAGCCTCGATTCCGCAACTCTCGCACGATCGTGTAGCCGATCTCTCCCGCGTCGTCGCGCTCCGAAAGACGCAACGAGACCCAACCGGCTGGACGGCGCATCCGATGCAAATAAACAAGCCACTCGAAACGGCCGACCGCGCCGGGACGTAAACGCTTGGGACGGGTGCCCACCATCGCACGAAATGCGCCCGCACTCAAGTTCGGCAGGTCCTGGAACATCCGCAAATCCGGCGCCTGCAAAAGACGCCACAGCACAGCCGCATTTTGCGTCGTCACCGGGACAAGACGCAGACGCTGCGTCCGAATCACCTTCATCGTTTCTTGAACCGGCGCGCTTCCGCGGGCGTCGTGCCGCTGCCTTGTGACGCCGCCGGCCGACGTGAACGAACAGCCGAGGACGCTATGGACCTTACGAACGCGCTCGCGACCGGTCGTCGAGCGGAAGTCGACTTCGTTGGAACCGTAGCAACGGCGCCGCGTTATTTCTTCGGCACGCGCACGCACTGCGAACACGAGACGTTCGCTGTGCGAACGGCCGCGGGGCTGATTGACGTCGTCGACAACGTTGCGCTAGCGCGGCCAGTGCCCGTCCGGCCGGGCGATACGGTGCAGGTTCGCGGCGAGCTCGTTCGGGATGCATCGAAGCCGGTCGTCCATTGGACGCATCACGATCCGGCGCACCACCACGTCGACGGCTTCATTCGACTCCGTGGACGGACTTACGCTTAGGAATGTTGCGCATCGCTAGCAGCGCCGGAATCGTCACGAACTGATAGCCGCGCCGCTTGAGCTCCTCAACGATCAGGCGGGTCGCCTCGATGTCGGATGCACGGTTGCATACATGTACGGGTAGGTGGCGCTGCGCGCACAAGAGACCGCGATTGCCATCATGCAAGACGATGATCGAACCGTCTTTGACGTGCGCCGTCACGCGTCGGGCAATCGTTTGCGCCGACGGATACTCCCAATCGCGCGGTAGTGGGACCGACCACATGACGACCGTATAGCCGAGCCGTCTCATCTCGTCGAGAACGAGCCAGTCGCGCGCGCCAAAGGGCGGACGCATCAACCGGGTCCGTACGTGGACGCTCTTCTGAATTGCCGCGTCCGTGCGGTCCATCTCCGCGCGTAATCCCGAACGCGACAGGATGACGAGGTGGCGGTGATCCCAGGTGTGGTTGCCGATCGCATGTCCCCCCGCGACGATATGCCGCATCGTTTGCGGGTAGGCGACGACGGCTCGTCCGACGACAAAGAACGTGGCCTGCACCTTCTCGCGCGCAAGAACGTCGAGAATGCGATCGGTGTAAGGCGGATTTGGACCATCGTCGTAGGTAAGCGCGACGAGGCGCTGATCGCTTGGGCCGCTGACGACGGTTTTGCCAAACCATTGATTGCCGGGGTCTTCAAAAAGCTTGTAGCCGCCATATAAAACCGCCGCGAGTAAAACCAGACTCGCGACGATTGGAAGCACTAAGCGGCCGCGCTTTTGTTTCACTTGCCGGCCCGCACGGCGGCCTGCACTTCGGCGACCTTCGCGCGGAAGCCGGGCGTTCCGAAGTTTCGAAAATCGTTCACGATCGCTTGATACCGCTTGTCGGCGATCGCGCTACCGGAGAGTTGAAGCAGCGACGGTGTCGGCTTGTTGCGATCCAAGTGGATCTCGTATTGGCGGCCGGCCGTCGT
>JAFARW010000066.1 GCA_019245275.1 Vulcanimicrobiota bacterium | reverse complement strand
CCGGCAGTGCGGCACTGAAGATCAGGATTGCCAGGGCGCTGAAATATCGATACATGGGGTCCTCGCTTGCCTTTCCCTCCGCTTGCGGGTCGGAGGCTACAGTACGGAAACGCTCTTAGAGCACCTCAAGTTCGCAAGCAAGCGCCCTCTCGCGGCTCTCATCGAAAACCCAGGCAAAGCCCCTCATTGTCTCCAGAGCACAGGAAGCCGGCGGCAGCTTGTTTGAAACTCAGCGCTCACGAAACTCAAGTATTTAAAGAGGGAACCAGTTATGAAGATTTCTTTGAGACTCGGATTGGCCGCCGCTATTGTCACCGCAGCGGCGGTCTGCTCCGCCGCTCGGATAAACGCGGCGCCGGCCATGCTCGGGCTGATCGCGCATCCGCCCAGCGAAATCAAAGTTTCGCGGTGCGACCCGCAGCAGGGAAATACGTTTGTATCGCCGGCATATGTGCCGGGCTACTACCCCGTTGGCCGATACTACTGGACTGACGTCTACGGGCGTCGTTTTTATCAGCCGGCAGTAACCAGAACGAACCCCGAACTTTCGATCGATTACACGAACGTCGGCGCGAAGGTCGCAACGGAGATCGAGTTTGGTCTCGTCGCACGAGGGCATCTCGTCGCGGAGGTCCGAGACGTCGGCACGTTCTCGCCGGGAGCCGAAATCAAACACCGCTTCGGATTAAGTCCAAACGTCTTTCCGCTCGGAACTTCTTTGGCGCAATGCCTGCCGCTGCGAATCACGTATCAAGATGGAAGCAAGTGGCGCAGCCGCCGCCTCCCCACCCTAATGGAGTCGCGCTAGGAAGTAGCGCTCGGCGTACGGCTACTCTTGTTGCTGACGCCAATCAAAACAGAAATACGAGTGCGCATTTATTGTGCACTCGTATTTCTACATTTTCTTCCCTCGAAACAAATTGCTTGCAATTTTTTCGAAAGTATCATGGTGGAGCTGTCGGGGAACTGCCCCCCGAGTCCGAAAGACCTTGCCGGCGTTTTCTCCAGGCTCAGTTTCGATTTTAGCTTAGGCGAACGTCTCCTCGAAACCAGGATTCTGTCCGCAGCAGACCAGATCAATTTCGGAACGGATCGCAGGTCAACTTTCCATTCCCAGCCGGAACTCGTGACGGTTTGCGGGTTGATTCCGGCGACCTCCCGCATCCCGTGACTACCTTAGATTAGGCAGCCAGAGCGTATTGATTGTTTGCGTGTAAACGCTTGCGATCGTTTTAGGAGCGCTCGCAACTCCGCCTGCTGGCACCGACGCGGTTCCTTTCGTCGAACCTAACTCAGCCCCGCGACCTCATACTATAACACGCCCCGGCAAGTTTGCGGTTGCCGGGGCGAGGGATGCTTAGAGGCCGAGTACTACGCGGTGGCTGTCGTTCGCGGCTCGCTGACCATGTGAACGAGCGTCGAGATGACCATCATGATAATCGCGCCGATTAACGTGGCAAGCCACGTGCCTTTGAGATTCGGCGTGATCCAAATCGCGATTGCAAACAAGATCCAGTTGATGATGACCGCAAACAGGCCATGCGTTATCCACGTAAGCGGAGCGCTGAGAAGCCGCAGGATCGGACCAATGATCGCGTTCACGATTCCAAAGATGATCGCTGCGATAATCACCGTTGGCCATATCGGGATCGCATGCGGCACGCCGGCGCCATTCGTGAAGCCGGGCACATACTCAACGATAAGCCACAGCACAATCGCGTTGATAATAAAGCGTATGATCCAGGACATGCTATCCTCCTAACGCAGACTTGACGCGTGATGCAAGGCCCGACGTCATGCCTTTCACAGCGGCAATCTCATCGAGATTCGCGCGCTTGATCGCGGCAATCGACCCGAACCTCCTGAGCAAACGCTTCTTGCGCATCGGCCCGACACCTTTGAGGGCATCTAATGCCGAGCTCGTCATCGCCTTGCCGCGACGCTGCCGATGATATGCGAGGGCAAAGCGGTGCGCCTCGTCGCGAATGCGCATCACCAAATGGAGCGCGGCGGAGTTCGGAGGCAAGACGATCGGATCGGGCTGACCGGGCAGATAGAGCCATTCGTGTTCTTTCGCTAGACCGGCCGCGAGGATTCCCGTCATGTCCATCTCTTCAAGCACATCTTGTACCGCGTTCAGTTGCCCCTTGCCGCCGTCGATCAATAGTAGATCCGGCTTCTGGCTGAACTTCTCTTTGTGTAACAAAGCCGCACGCTGCGCCGTCAAATCCTCGTCGGTGCGCGCCCTTAAGTAGCGCAGCCGCCGTCGCAGCGTCTCTTGCATCATCGCGAAATCGTTGGGACCTCGATCGTATTGGATCTTGAACCGCCTGTACTCGCTCTTGCGAGCCCGTCCGCCGATGAAGACTACCATTGAGCTGGTCGGGTTCGAGCCGCTGATATTCGAGATGTCGTAACACTCGATGCGCATCGGCAGCTCCGGCAACTCGAGGGCATTCGCGAGTTCCGTGAGCGAACGGGTCTGCGCGGTCTCTTCGGCTTCTTGGTGCGCTAGGAATGCTTTGAGATTGGCTTGCGCATTCGTTTGCACTAATCGCAGGTAGTCGGCACGAGCGCCTCGTGCAGCGCGCAAAACGCGCACGCGCTGGCCTTTGAGTTCAGTCAACCAGCTCTCGATCACCGATTGATCGACCGGTACGGATGTTACGAGAATCTCCTTCGGAAGCGCGCTGGCAGCTTGACGCCGTGCGCGCGCACGCAAGAAAACCGGCACCTCGTTCTCGAGCGCTTGGCGTGCCGGCGATGCCGTTTCAAGCGCACCATCCAGCGCGCCCGCCGTTCGAGCGGTGTAAAATTGCTTGAGGAATTCGGAGTAGAGCTCGGCCTCCGACTGGTCGTGCACTCCGTCCAGAATGAAGTGCTCCTGCGCTATCAGTTTGCCGCTTCGCACCATGAAGACCTGAACGCAAGCTTGGCCTTGCGCGCGTGCCATCGCAATCAAGTCCATGTCGACGCGCGAACGCCACACGACTTTCTGATTTTCGGTGACGCGCCGCACCTGCACGATGCGATCGCGCAGCCGCGCGGCCGCTTCGAAGTTCAGACCCTGCGCCGCATCCGCCATCTCGTGCTGCAAGCGCGACAGCAGATGCTCTTGCTTACCTTCTAAAAACAACACGACTTCGTCGACGATCGCGTCGTACTCGGCCTCGCTTTGGTAACCGACGCAGGGTGCAAGACAGCGTTTGATGTGATATTGTAAGCACGGCCGTGCGCGACGCCCATCGATGGGCTCGCGGCAAGTTCGTAGTGGAAAGACAAGCCGGACGAGGTCGATGAGCTCGCGCAGGCCATGCGCATTCGTGTACGGACCGAAGTAGCGCGCTCCATCGTTGCGCACGACGCGCGTGAAGACGACGCGCGGAAATGCTTCGTTCGTGACTTTCAAGTACGGATACCGCTTGTCGTCGCGCAGCCGGACGTTGAACGCGGGCTGGTGACGCTTGATCAGATTCGCTTCTAAGATCAGCGCCTCGACTTCGTTGCTGACGACGATCGTGCGCACGTCGACGACGCGCTCGACCATCGCTTGCGTTCGAACGTGGTGCTCGGAGCTTTCCTGGAAGTACGAACGGACGCGGTTGCGCAACGAAAGTGCCTTACCGATATAGAGAATGCGATCGCCCTCGCCCACCATCAGGTAAACACCTGGGGCGTCGGGGACCTGGCTCAGTTTCTCTTTAAAGTTTACGCTTCGCGTCGACACCGCGAGTTCTTCAACACGCGGCCCTTAGATTTCGTTACGGGCCGCCGCTCGCCGGCGCAGGATGAAGTACAGCACGATGACGACCACGAGCAGGATGATGATCAGCAGCGAGAACCGATGCAGCGCCGGCACGATAACGCCAAAGTTCTTGCCGAGGGTGTGCCCGACGTAGATCAGTGCAGCGCAAAACCCGAGCGATCCCAGGGCGGTCCAGAGGTAAAACGGCACGAGCGCCATGCGCGCAATGCCCGCTGGAATCGCGACGATGCCGCGCAGCACCGGAATGAAGCGACACAGGAAGATCGCGAAGCTGCCGTAGCGCGTGAAGAACGCTTCAACCCGCACCATTTCCGCTTCGTGAAAGAGCACGTAGTGCCCGTAGCGGTGCACGAACGCTCTGCCGCCATAACGTCCGATCGCGTATCCAACGGTCCCGCCGAGCAGCTCTCCGAGTACCGCAACCGCGATCGTTGCAGCCAGACTGTGCAAGTGTCCCGTCGCGACAAGCGCGCCTGCAGCCGGCAGAATAATTTCGGAGCCAACCGGTACGCCGATGTTTCCAATCGCCATCGTCAGGAGCAAGCCGAAGTATCCCGCGTGGTCGACCAACGCGAGCAACGCCGCGGAGAGTTGTTGCACTATTTGCGGACGGGCGAGGTGACTTTTTCTACGACAGCGGCGCGACGCAGAATGTCCGCGGCCAGGCCGCCGCCTTCTTCCCGAATCGCTTCGAAAAGATCCAACGGTTCGACGTCACGATCTTGGGCGCGCGCTTCGGCGAGCGCGACGATCTTGCGGACGCGCGGCGTAACGAGGATGCCTTCCCAGCTGCGATCTTCGCCGGTCCCGAGCGCCCGACGCGCCTCTGCATGCGCATCGGCGTAGTCGATCTGATCTGCCGCCAAACGCGCGCCGATCGCAGAATCGTGCTCTTCGAGCAACGCGAGCAAAATATGCTCCGCACCCACGTAATAGTGGTTGTGGTTGCGGCATTCTTGCTCTGCGGCGCGCAAAATCCGTCGCGACGCTGGGCTGAACCTTGAAAACATCCGCTCTACTTTCAAGAGATATCGGGGCGGCAGGATTTGAACCTGTGACCTCTGCGTCCCGAACGCAGCGCTCTACCAAGCTGAGCTACGCCCCGAGCGAGGTCCTCCTGTTCGGGCGGTTTTCGAGCGGTCCTTGCTTCGGCAAGAGCATCTCCCAGCCGGCGCGCCGAAAGGGGAGGCGCGCACATGAGGTACTTGATCGTTGGATGCGGCCGAGTCGGTGCCGCGCTTGCAAAACTGCTCGATGCGGATAACCACGAAGTGATCGTCGTCGATGAAAACCCGGCGGCTTTCAAGCGGCTCGGCACGCGATTTAAGGGCCATGTGGTCGTCGGCACGGGCATCGACTACGACGTCCTAAAGCGTTCGGGCGCCGGCCGCGCCGATGGATTCATTGCCGTTACGAACGGCGACAACCGCAATGTGATGGCCGCCTTGATCGCCCAGCGGATGTTCAAGATCAAGCGCATCGTCGCGCGCATCTACGATCCCCCGCGCGGCCAAATGTATCGCGAACTGGGAATCGACACCGTCTGTCCGACGACCATTGGCGCGAAATTGATTCGCGACGTGCTGACCGAAGCGCCATGGGATACGCTGCAATCTTTTGACTACGGCCAAGTTACTTCGCTCTCGGCAACGGTATCCGCTGAGAACGCCGGCAAACGCGTCGCGGAGTTCGAACGTCCCGGACGCATTCGCATCGCGGCGATTCGCTCGGGCAAGAGAGTACGCGTGCCTGCAAACGACACGCTGCTCAGCGAAGGCGATGAAATCAACGCGATCGTTGCGCCGGAAGCAATCTCGGAGTTTGCGACGCTCTTCGAGACCGCCGAACCGGTTGCCACGCGGATGACTGCCTAACGAGCGATGTTCATCCTGATCGTTGGCGGCGGAAAGGTCGGCTCTCACCTGACGCGCGCTTTGCTGCAACAAGACCACGAGGTCGTCGTCGTTGAGAAAGCGGAGCGCAAAGCAAAAGCGATGGAGCAGCTGCTCGAGCGGGACGTGACGGTCGTTGGCGACGGCTGCGATCCGGAAGTCCTGGCGCAGGCCGGCGTCGCGCGCGCCGATGTCGTCGTTGCGGATACGGGCGATGACGAAGACAACCTCGTCGTCGTTCTCATCGCAAAGAAACAGGCCAACAAGCCGCGTTGCATCGCACGCGTCAACAATCCGCGCAACAAGATGATCTTCGAATCGCTCGATGCCGAGGATCCGGTGACCGTGATCTCTTCCACCGAGATCATCTTAAATATCCTGAACGAACACGTTCAGGCGATGTCAAGCTAAGCTTCGGCGAACGCGGGCACGAGCAACTAGCCTTCAGTCGCGCGGTTTAGTGCGTGTGCGTGAAGTTGCCGAGCGGCGCCGATTCCCGCAGCGCTTCTAGTGCCTGGCGCATGCCGAGCGGCCGGCGCGGCCTGCCAACCGCCTCGAAATACCATTCGGGGTCGATGTTGAGCGTGCGCGTCTGCACCATCTGCACCGGCACCGCACACAAGAAGTTGCGCGCCGCAGCGATCTCGGTGCGATCATCCGTAACACCCGGATGAGTCAGGTAGTTCAGCGACACTTGCAATCCGGCGTCGTGCGCGAGCCGAATGCTTTCCAGAACGTCATCCAACGTGTACCCCTGCGGCCGATAATACGCGGCATAGACATCGGCTCGAAAAGAATTCAAACTGATGCGCACGGCCTGCAAGCCGGCGTCGATGCAACGGCGCAGCGCCGCCGGTTGACTGCCGTTCGTGTTTAGATTGATCGTGCCCGCAGCGGTTTGCCCGCGAATCTGTTCGATCGTGCGGGCGATTGCGATCGAGCGCAACAGCGGCTCTCCTTCACACCCTTGACCGAAAGAGACGACGCCGCTGGGGATTGTGGTAAAATGCGCGGTCGCAATGCGCGCCAGCTCGTCGGGCGTTGCGTCAAACGTGATGCGCGTTTGCGGCGCTGGAACACCGCGTTCATCTTCCAATTCCGAAATGCAGCCCACGCATCGCGCGTTGCACTTAGGCGAAACGGGGAGCGCCGCTTCGCCGCGCTCCAGAAAGACATTCTGGGCCGTGAAGCAGCCGTAGTCTCGAGCACAGATCGCGAGTTGTGAGAGAACGCGATTCGTCGGATCACGGCTGACTTTACGGGCGATGAGTTCTTCGAGCTCTCCGCTTGCGAAGGACCGCGGTTGCCAATCTTCGGCTTCATCGGTGCGGGCGGCCGCAACGTGCAGTTCGTCGTCGACGACGCAGGCGAACGTGTAGCCGAAAAGCGGCAGCGCCGGCGCTCCGTCTTCCTTAGTATAGGCCGGCAGCAGTAGGCGCGTATAACCGGCGGGCAGAGCGGCGGCAAGGGCATATTGGGCACCCGGGGTCCCGTCGAGCAATGCGGGGCGCCGGTCCGGTAAGACCATCGGCATCGTGCCGGGCGGCGCCGCGATCAGCTCATCCTCACCGACCCTGCGCACGACGCCGCCGTCAGCCAACGGCTCTCGACCCGGATCGAAAAAGATGCGCCCCTTCGCGTCGCAGTACGCCAGTCCGATCACAGCCGGTACTCGTAGTTATGCTGCGTCTTGAATCGGCGGTAGCCTTCGCGTTCGTAGAAGCGGTGCGCGCGATCGCGCACGACATTGGAGCGAACGCGCATCCGCACGCATCCTTTTTTGCGGGCCCACTCGTGCGCGCAGGCGAGCAGCGTCGAGCCGATACTGTGGTTGCGATGGGCTTCAGCCACCACCAAGCCTTCGATCCAACCATCGCCCTCGCCGAGCAACGCCATATCACGCGCCAGCGCGATCCAACCAACGACGCTCTCGCCATCGATCGCGACGAGCAGCGCTCGATCATCTGCAACATCAATCGCGCTTCCGACCCGCGCCGCGCTCACCGTGTAGCCCAGCTGCCCAGCAAGTTCGATGATGCGCGGAACGTCGCTGCGCTCCGCGGCACGTATGACGACTTCAGTTCGCAACGACGTCATCGTAGCGTACCGTCGTATCGAAGACGCGAACCGCCTCGCCGGTTAACCATGCATCACCGGCGCCATCCCATTCGACAATCAACTCGCCACCCGGAACAATGACGGCGACCGGCGACCGCACAACGCCGCGGTAGATCGCCGCCCCAGCGGCTGCAACTGCTCCCGTACCGCACGACAACGTCGGCCCGACGCCGCGCTCCCAGTGATGCACCTCCAAGCGATCCGGCGCGCACGGAACAGCAACGTGCACGTTTGCACCGTCCCGGTACTTACTGCTGATTAGCGGACCCATGGCCGGCAAATCAACTCCATCAAATGAATCACCGAAAATCACGACGTTGGGATTGCCGGCCTGCACAGCGTAGCCGTTAGGGATCCCCGCGGGCATGATCTGCGGTGCCGGCAACCTTACGCGCACCGTGTACCGATCGCCGTCACGCCGCGCTTGAGTTTCGATAACGCCGGCGAGCGTCTCAACATGAAGATCCGGCGGCGCGCCGTCTTCGAACAGATATGCTGCAACGCAACGGATGCCGTTACCGCACATCTCGGCTTCCGAACCGTCGGGATTGAAGATCCGCATCCGCACATCCGCGCTCTCCGATGGCAAGATGATGAGCAAGCCGTCCGCGCCGATGCTGCTGTGGCGATCGCAGAGAGAACGCGCGAGCACCGAGTAGTTCTCAAACTGCCGGTCCCGGTGGTCGATCAGAATGAAGTCGTTGCGCGTGCCGTGCAGCTTCGTCAGCGGCACGACGGTGCTCAAGTTTGCGGCGGCTCTGCGGCGGATCCGTTCGGCGTAAACGCGTTCTGCGGCGACACCGTCGAAACAGCGTGCTTGTACACCAAATGCGTCTTGCGCTCGTACTCGAGCAAAATCGTGAAAGCGTCGAATCCCTTGACGATGCCGCGCAACTGAAAACCGTTGACCAGATAGATCGTAACGGGAACGTTCAGACGCCGGATCTCCGAGAGATAGCCGTCCTGCAACGGCAGTGCGCGCGGCGCATTGGTTGCGGCCATGCGAGCGGCGTTCATGCCCATCCGAGTTTTTCCCTTGCCAAGTTCTCGATGTCCAAGCGCACATCGCTGCTGCGCAACCAAGTCGTTTGCGGCTCGCTGCGAAACCACGTTCGCTGACGCTTCGCATACTGACGCGTCGCTCGAGCGATTGTGCTACGAAGCTCGGCAAACGTGGCCCAGCCGTGCAGATAGGCAAGCGCTTGCAGATAGCCGACCGCCGACGCTGCGACTGCACCCGGCCCAACGCGTTCCGCCTCATCCACGAAACCCGCTGCAAGCATCGCGTCGACGCGCGCTGCGATCCTTTGCGCTAAAGTCGCATCGTCGACATCGATGAATACTTTTGCAAACGGGATGCCTTCACGCGGCAACGAGATGCGCGCCGGTCTTTCGGAAACATCTTGCGTCAAGGAAATCTCGAGCGCACGCGATACGCGGTAGCGATCTTGGACTGCGATCGCTGCAGCGCGCTCCGGCACTCGCGTGGCGAGCCATTGGTGCAAGAATGCAGCGTCGTGAGTGCGCGATTCGAGCGCCAGCCGGCTGCGAATGTCAAGGTCGGCGGGGGAGAAAGCGCAACCGCTCCGGTCAACGCGCGGATGTAAAAGCCGGTCCCACCGGCAATGATCGCTCGTCTTCCACGCGCGTGGATCTCCTTGATTTGCGCGACCGCCTCTTCGGCGAAGCGCGCCGCCGAGTATCGCTGCTGCGGATCGACGATTTCTATAAGGTGATGCGGTACGGTGGCGCGCTGTGCAGCCGTCGGCGCTGCGGTTCCAATCGGCATCCCGCGGTAGATCTGGCGTGAATCGGCACCGATGATTTCCGCGTTGAATCGCTGCGCGAGCGCGATTGCTAACTCGGTCTTTCCGGACGCGGTTGCGCCCGCGATGACGAGAATGCCTTCCGTGCTGATGTTAGATACGCTTAAACATGCGCCCGAGCGCCTCTTCATCGAGCCGCACGACCGTGGGGCGGCCATGCGGGCAGTGCATCGGATTCGATGTGGCTTGCAAACGCTCGATCAGCGTCGTCATCTCCGCCGGCTCGAGCCGCTCGCCGGCACGCGTAACCGAATGACAAGCGAGTGACGCCCAAATTCGTTCGCGAACATCGCGTCCCGCCGGCGCCGCAAAGAGGTCGTCAAGAAAGCCGCGCAGATCGAACGCTCGTGCGCTGTATCCGTTCGGCGTCGCGACGATCCGATACGAGCGCTCGCCAAACTCTTCGATCTGCAATCCGCCTTCTCTCAAGAACGGAGTGGCGCTTTCGAGCGCCTCGCTCTCGCTCGCGTTCAGCTCGAAGGTCAAAGGAACCAGAAGCGGTTCTGATGGGCTTGAGTTTTTCGAGCTTGCGACGATCCTTTCGTAGGCGATGCGCTCGTGGGCAGCGTGTTGGTCCAGAAGAATCAGTGCGCGCCCATCAGTCGCAATGACATACGTTTCGGCGAGCTGTCCGAGAACGCGCAATCGCGCGGCGCCGGCATAGTCGCTCGGTTCCTGTCCGTCGTGCGGCGCGGTTTCGAAGAGCGTTTGCAAATGCGACAAGCTAGTATCGACGCAGTCCGGCGCGAGCGACACGGCATCCCGAAACCCGGCGGTCGCGTTGCTACGAAGCGTGGTCGCGATCGCACGGCGGACCGATTCAAAGACCTGGTGGTTGAAGCGCAGACGCACGTCGCTCTTCGTAGGATGGACGTTCGAATCAACGTGGTCGGCCGGTAACTTCAGAAAGAGCACGCCGTATGGATTGCGTCCGACCATCGCAAAGGTCGAATAGGCCGCCGTCCAGGCGCCCGCGAGCAGCGTGCTGCGTAACAATCGCCCGTTGATGAAGAGCAGCTGCATCCGCCGGTCTGGCCGATCCCAACCCGGCGCGCTAATAAAGCCCGCAACTTCGCCGGCTAAATCGCGGGCGGCATGATCTTGCAGCGGAAGCAGATGCGTTGCCGCTTCCTTTCCAAAGACGGCGTTCAAACGTTGTTGCGGATCGCTGACTGCCGGCATGATCCACACCGACTTTCCGTCGTGCGTCAACGAAAATGTCACGCGCGGGTAGCCGAGCGCGAACGTTGCAAGCCAACTCGAGATGCGCCGGAATTCCGCCGCCGGCGAACGCAGGTATTCACGCCGCACCGGAACGTTCGAGAAGAGATCGCGCGCTTCGACTCTCGTTCCGCGCGAAGCGCTCGCCGGCTCAACGTCGCCAACCGTTTCACCAAACGCTGCAACTGCAGCTCCGACCTGCGCCCCGCCCGCGCGCGAAGTAACTTTCACTCGCGAAACTGCGGCGATGCTTGCCAATCCCTCTCCGCGAAAGCCGAGCGTTTGAATTGATTCGAGATCTGAAGCCTCAGCGAGTTTGCTTGTTGCGTGCCGGCGCACGGCCAACGCGAGTTGTTCCGGCGCAATCCCGTCGCCGTCGTCGCCGACCTGAATCGAGCGTAATCCGCCTTCTTCGACGCTGACATCGACGCGCGTGGCGTGCGCATCGATCGAATTCTCGACGAGTTCCTTGACGACCGAGGCCGGCCGTTCGATTATCTCGCCGGCGGCGATCTGCCCGATCGTCGTGGCATCGAGAAGATGAATCATTGTCAATCGTTGAGTAGATTCAGCTGCCGCTCGGGCGGCACGACTTTCGCCAACTTGCGCTTCAGTGGAACTTGGTCTTCGACATCCGGGCGGCCTGAGAGCGCATCGGAAATCTCTTGCGCGCGATCGATCACCGCATCGGGCAAGCCGGCCATCTTTGCGACCTCGATGCCGAACGAACGTGACGAGCTTCCAGGCAGAACACGATGCGAGAAAACGGGGATGCCGCGTGCGGTGTTCTCAACCGCCGTTAGGTGGAAGTTTGCGACATTCTTCCAATGAGCGGCCAGCGTGACAAGCTCGTGAAAATGGGTTGCAAAAAGTACAAAAGGCCCTTGCTCTTCTAATCCGAGCAGAAATTCGCAGATCGCTTGGGCGATCGAAAGCCCATCGATCGTCCCGGTGCCGCGGCCGACTTCGTCGATCAGCAGAAGACTGCTGTGCGTGCAGCGCCGCAGAATTGCGGCCGTCTCTGCCATCTCCGCATAAAATGTCGACTGCCCTGACGCCAAATCGTCGCCCGCGCCGATCCGTGTGAAGATGCGATCGACGATGCCGAGCCGAGCAGATTTCGCCGGCACAAAGGATCCGATCTGCGCAAGGATTACAAGCAGCGCGGTCTGACGCAGGTACGTCGACTTGCCGCCCATGTTGGGCCCAGTCAGCACGATGAACCGCTGACCGTCCTCTTCAAGGTGAAGATCGTTCGGCACGAAGTCCTTGCGCAAGATCGTCTCCATGACTGGATGACGCCCATCGTTGATGTCGATCCGGCTCTCGTCAACGAAAATTGGCCGCACGTAGCCGCGCTCCGCGGCGCATTGCGCGAGCGCGCAGAGGACGTCGAGTTCGGCTAACGCGTCAGCGGTTTGGAGCAGATCGTCAGTTGCGACTGCAATGCGTTCGACGATTTCGTCAAAGAGCCGACCTTCCAGACGTAGTTGCCGGCTGTGCGCGCTCGAAATCGCAATCTCGAGCTCTTTGAGCTCCGGAGTCACGAACCGTTCGCCGCTCGTCAAGGTCTGCTTGCGCACGTATTCAGGCGGAACCGCGCCAAGGTTGGCGCGTGAGATTTCGATCGCGTAACCAAATGCGCTCGCGTAGCGAACCTTGAGGGATCTTATTCCGGTGCGTTCGCGCTCGCGTTCCTCGAGCTCGTTGAGTTTGGCACGCGTATCGCCCCGCAGCGCAACACACTCCGCGAGTTCGGCATCGAACTCCGGCCTAATTGCGCCGCCATCTGAAATCTGAACCGGCGGATCTTCGACGAGCGCGCGTCGCAAGAGATCGAAAACCTCATCGAACGAGCCGATGCGCTCGATGCACCGGCGCAGTCCCGGCGGCGTGATCGCATGCAATGGACGCATCACCTCCAGTGTGCGCCGCAGCGAGACGAGATCGCGCGGACCAGCGCGACGGAAGCGAATCTTCTGTGCGATCCGTTCGAGATCGAAGCAACCGCGCAGCAGTTCCTGAATCGCCTCCCGTCGCACGCCCTCGTCGATCAGCGTCTGTACGCAGTCGGCGCGGTCGCGGATCGCGGCCGCATCAACGAGCGGCGCCAGAATCCAGCGCGAAAGCATCCGCGATCCCATCGACGTCGAGCAGCGATCGAGCGTCGCGATCAACGTCGCTTTCGGGTTCGCGCCCTGGGCGTGCGTCAGTTCGAGGTTCCTGCGCGTTTGAGCGTCGAGCGCCAGAAAGGTTTGCCGGCGATAATACTCGGGTGCCGAGAGCGCATCGCCGGTTGTGACGCCCGTCTTGCGAACAAACGCGAGCAGCGCGTCGAGCGCCTGATGCATTGCCAGCGATTGGTCCATCGAAAATCCGCCAAGTGCATTGCGGTTGCGCTGTTCCACAGCGGAGAGCCCAGACGTCACGAGTCGAGCCCCGAGATTCTCAAGCGACGCGCCAATCGACGCGCGCACATCCGCAGGGACATCGGCTACGATCTCCGCCGGCCCGATCCGCTCGATCTCGGCAAGCAATTCTTCATAGGCGTCGTCTCCATCGACTGCCGTCGCAGCCGCGCGACCGGTTGAAACGTCCGCATAAGCCAACGCAAAAGTATCGCCGACGATCGTAATAGCCGCCAAGTAGTTGTTTTGCTTGTGGTCGAGCAGATTTTCTTCGATCAGGGTGCCGGGGGTGATGATGCGCACGACATCGCGCCGCACGAGTTTGTTCGCTTGCGGAAGTTCGAGCTGCTCGGCAAGCGCAACGATCCAACGTTGATCGACGAGCCGCTGCAGATACTGCGCTAGCGCATGGTGCGGGACGCCGGCCATCGCGACACGTTTTCCGCCTCCGGCCTCTTTCGAGGTTAAAGCAATCGAAAGCGCCCGCGCTACCGTTTCCGCATCTTCACCGTATGCTTCGTAGAAATCACCGACGCGCGAGAGCAACAGCGCTTCCGGGTGACGTGCTTTCATCCCAAAGTACTGATCGAGCATCGGCGAGTAGCCGGTCATGCTTCCGCGCGGCTTCGGTACGCGCACTGTGCATAACTTCTGCATAAGGGCGCTCGCGCTCACTCTGAGAAACTCTTGTGGCGATGGAGACGAACGCGGTGTGGGAGCGACGGATGGCGGCGCTGTGGTCCGCCTTCGACGACTACGATGGCGAGGAGTTTCTTGAACGCGTCGAAGGGCTGACTGCCGAGCTACCTCATGGTGACGCGGTCGCATTGTTCGAAACGGCGTCTGCAAACGATTCGATCGGCCGGCCGAGGGAGGCGGTTACGCTCTACCGCCAAGCTCTCTCGGCGGGCCTGAAGGCTGGGCGTCGTCGCCGCGCGGTGATTCAATTGGCGAGCTCGCTTCGCAATCTGGGACAACCGGAAGAAAGCGTCGCTCTGCTAAGGGCGGAACGAGCCGCCGAATCCGATGAGCTCGACGATGCGGTCATTGCGTTTCTTGCGCTGGCGCTTGTCGACACTGGGCACGCGAAAGAAGCGGCAGCGCTGGCTCTCACGGCGCTCAGCGGTCACCTTCCGCGGTACAATCGCTCGCTCGCGAATTACGCTAAAGAACTTGACGAATCTGTTTAGCCGGCCTGTGCCGGCGCGATCAAATCGAGCATCGGTGAACGGACGGCAACGCCGCACTCCTCGTAGCGCGCTGCGCGCCGTACCATCGTGCCGGCACAACCCCAAACGTGCGCCTCGCTGACGCGAACATCGATCCACGGCGTCGCAGCATACTCGCGTAAAGAGAGTTCCTCAGGCTGCGGCACGATTACGGTCACATTGTCGGGCGTCTTGCCTGCGAGTTTGGTGGCGTCTTTTTTCGATGGACCGGCGAGCAGCGCTCGCACTTCAGTGCCGAGCTTGCGTTGATGGTAAGCCAGGGTTGCCGCATTCTGCACTTCGGCTAGTCGCTGAAACCGCGCCGCACTGATCGCGGGCGCAATCTGCTCCCACTTCGCCGCGGGCGTTCCGCGCCGTGGTGAGTAGATAAACATGAAGGCCTGCGCGAAACGCGCGCGCTCGCAAAACTCAAGTGTCCGTTCAAAATCGGCATCGGTTTCGCCGGGAAAGCCGACGATAACGTCCGTCGTCACTGCCCACGCCGGCAAGTGTTGCCGGAAGAGCGCGAGTTTCTCAGCGTACTCCGCGATTGTGTATTTGCGGTTCATCCGCCGCAAAATCGCATCGCTTGCCGATTGCAACGGCAGGTGGACGCGCGGATTTAGTTGCGGAACCGCTGCGAGGTCGCGGATAATCTTTTCCGTGAAATCCTTCGGGTGCGGCGAGATGAACGTCAGCCGCTCGAGTTGCGGAATGTCGGCAACCGCGCGAACCAGCGTTCCGAAGTCCGCCCCACTCGGGTCGCGATACGAATTGACCGTTTGGCCGACGAGCATGACCT
>JAFARW010000049.1 GCA_019245275.1 Vulcanimicrobiota bacterium | reverse complement strand
CAGAACAAGCGGTTGCGAATCGATCGCCGCTGCGACAAGAGCCAGTCCAGGTAGACGTTCTCGTAGGGCTTTTGCGCAAGAAAACTGCGAACGTCGGCCTCATCCTGCGGCCCGATCGGGCGAATGGCCGGCGCGATCAAGTCAGCTTAACGACGAACTCCGGCTTGGTCGTCGGGGCCTTGCTGCCACCCTCGGGCTCGACGCTAACCGCCACTGCGGCGATCGCCGATGCATTGACCGGCAACGAAACGAGCGCCACGCCGGAGCGATCCGGCATGAACGTGATCGATGGCGACATCTTCTGCGCGCCGGTGTGTTCGGTCCACGCCTGA
Source organism: Vulcanimicrobiota bacterium (assembly GCA_019245275.1). Classification (GTDB taxonomy): domain Bacteria; phylum Vulcanimicrobiota; class Vulcanimicrobiia; order Vulcanimicrobiales; family Vulcanimicrobiaceae; genus JAFARW01. The sequence goes on along the minus strand of JAFARW010000049.1, from coordinate 2,691 downwards.
TAAACATGGCCCTTTGGCGGCATCGGCATCCCATCCATCGCGATGTAGACGTGGTCGTTGCGTTTGACGACCTCACCGCCGTTGACCGGGAAGCGCTTTGCGTTTGTGTCCATCACTTCGGCAATCATGATCTTCTGCGCGGCGAGCCGGCGATTGAGGTTGGTGTTCTGCGCCTGCAGCTGCGCTAGCTGATCGTGCGTTTGCGTCAGATCCGAACGCAGCATCAGATTGGCGGCAGTTGTCCAAACTGCAAGCAGAATCGCAGCCGCTGCGACGACCATCGCCGGCCACGAAGGACGCAATCTCGAAGGCGCGATCGTTGGCGTGCGGCTCTCTTGACGCACCGTTCGTAGCACGCGCGCTCTTAGCAGCGGCGACGGCACGGGACCACTGCGTCCGTCGATGCATGCTTCAGCGGAAAGCGCTAGCGCGTCGACAGCCGGACGCAAAGCGTCATACTCCGCACGGCATTGCGCGCACGTGCGCAGATGCGCTCGCGCCGCGGCAGCTTCGCTCTTCGGCAGCGAGCCGAGCGCGTAGACTGCAATCGAATCCAAAAACTCGTCGTGGTTATTCATGCGGTGACCACGCCGTCGAGCTGCGCGCGAAGTTTGCGTAACCCCGTTCGAATGCGCGTCTTGATCGTGCCAAGCGGGATGCCGGTGCGGCGTGCAATTTCTTCGTGCGTCAAGGCCCCAAAAAAGCCGAGCTCGATCGGCTTGCGCTGATCTTCGGGAAGCCGTGCCAGCGCGCTGCGCACGAACTCCGCGTCGAGCATCGCAAAAGCATGATCTTCGAGCGCATCATCAGCCGGCATCGTATCGGGAACGTCACTTTGTAGACGGACGCTGCGGCTGCGTACGACGTCAAGCGCGCGATTGCGCGTGACGCGCGCGATCCAGGCCGCGAAGTTGCCCTTTGCAAATGACTGCGGTGAGCTCCACAACTTGAGAAAGACGGCTTGCGTCACATCTTCCGCCGCGGGCACGTCGCCGAGGATGCGTAGCGCAATGCCGTAGACGAGCCGGTGGTAGTCGTCATAGAGCAATTCGAATGCGGCGCCATCGCGCTGGCGCACGCGCTCCATGAGCCGGCTTGCATCCTCCACCTCGCTTCCGTTCGCTTCGCCCTATCTCTGACCTCGATACAACGCTGCTGCGCAAAGCGCGGATTCGACGCGCCGAGGCATCAGGCGGTCCCCTGTCGTAGCGCTATGGCGATGGATCAGACATTAGATTCGATCAAAGTGAGGATTCCGGAGTTCGCAGGTTACGGCGATGAAATTTCGAGGCGCCTCGCGGACGAACAGATTCGCGCTCTGGTCGGCGAAGCGCTCGCGTTACTCAACGAACGCCACGCCGATTACTTCATCGGTGAAGCGATGACTTCGTACGACGCGTTGATCAGGCGCTGCGAATTCGTCAACCAATCGGTCTTCCGTTTCATCGAATATGCGGCGCTGAGCGACGATCGCAAAGTTGCACTCGCGCATGTCGACTATGCCCTCGTTGAAAAAGCTGCGCTGGCGCCGGAGGTGACGGCCGAGTCTCTAGCAGCCTACCTACGCGATCTTGAAGCGGCCTTCGAGACTCGCGATGGAGCGATCACCGAAGCGGTTTAGATCCCGCTAGAACGGAATCGGAATCCGGCTTTTGACCTGATTGATCAGGCTGTTTTTCAGGTTTTCGACGGCGCATTTCCAACACGAAACCGGGTTGCCGAATTCCGTATTGAACGGCGCCAGAACCTGATCGGTTAGCGCCTGCGTTTGCTCGGTGATGATCCCGTTAACAAGGTTTGCCACGAGCGACTGCCCCGCCTTGACGACTACCGTTTGACCGGCCTTATCGCCTGTCGTGAACGTCACGTTGACGGGTAGGTTTGGATCGCTGGTGCCGTAGACGTTGACTTGCAGTTGATCCTGCGAAACGGAGATGTCGCCTTCTGTGCCGCGTACGGCGATATCCGCGGTTGGCGTTGAGAAGGTGTAGTTCGCTTTAGCGCCGCTCGGGTGTTGCACTTCAAAACGCGTCTTGCCGTTGAGAATCAAGAATTTCGCGTTGTTTCCGGCAGCTTGATTGAAGAAGGCGAGCTGGACTTTCGTCTCGGATCCCATCGTGACGCGCGATGAATCAGCCAGCATGACGGCGCCCTGCGATTGCGCGCCGGTCATCGCGTAATCGCGGTCCGCGAGAACGATCGTCGCGTTTGTCGCGAGCGGTTTTTGCGAGGCGCTTCCGCGCTGGTAGGAGACGTGGCCGCGGACATTCTGCAGCGTCTTGTCGTTGTCGGCGGCCGCAACCAATGGAAGTGCGCTTGCCGCCGCGAGACAACAAAGAACGACGAATCTCATAAAATCTTCCTTCCTTGATACAGCGTTGCACTTCGCGCAACGCTCTGGCGCTCCGTCGCGCTTCCGACACGATGCGTCGGAAACGCACTTCGCGCCCCCCGCCCAAACTATCGCGGGCGGGTCCCCTATCCAACCACGGTTGGCGCGGTCGCGGCTTGCGGCGGCGCCGGGCGCGGTTGCGCTGCTTCCCAATCGCGGCGGTTCATATCCCAAAAGATGAAGGCGCCGCAGATCGCGGCCGCAATCAGCAGCCCGATGCCCGGGATCGCTTCGCCAAGCACGAGCTTACCGATGCCAAAGAGCGCGAAGTAGACGAGCCCGCAGCCGGCGATCCAATC
>JAFARW010000027.1 GCA_019245275.1 Vulcanimicrobiota bacterium | reverse complement strand
TTGGATGGGTTATCCGATCGCGTTCATCGTCGTGCTGCTGATGCAAACCGCGCTCTACACGTTCGTTTGGAAGAAACGGACGCACGAGCGATTGGTGTAGCCTTCCCTTCTAGATGTAGGTCGAACGGGCGCCCGGGCTTTTCGACGCAGAGCTCTGACATTTTTTGCCAAAACACGATGTTTTCTTCAAAGCTTGCTCTGCAAAAAATGCAGGCAGCAGAAAAACCGATCACGATGTCGGTTTTTCGAGCGGTCTGCGACGGAAGGTCGGGCGCCTGGGCGAGCTACTTTCGTTTTTTGTCTTTTGGGACGACGCAGGTTCCGGACGCGCGGCAGACGAGCGTCGGTTGCTCGAGAATGTCGGCTGCACTCGCGCTGATATCCGCTCGCGCGGCAATCACTTTGCGCGCCTCGAACTCCATGCGCCGCGACGTGTTTCCGACGCCGGCGATGCGGCCCTCGGCTTCAACATAGTCGCCCGCATAGACGGGCGCCAAGAATTCGATGTGGTCGTAAGCGACGAACAACCCCTCATCACCGTCCATCGCAATTAGCAGCTCCGTCGCAACGTCGCCGAAGAGTGCGAGGATGCGGGCACCGTCCACTAGGTTGCCCCCGTAATGCGCGTCGGCAGCGCTCATGCGAATTCGAATCGTCGCGCTCATGCGGCTTCGATCTTCGCGAGCTGCCAAAGCTCCTCGAGCTCGTCCAGCGACATCTCCGTTAAGTCGCGTCCCTGTCTCGTGGCGTGCCGTTCCATAAAGGAGAAGCGGCGATAGAACTTTTCGTTTGCTTCGCGCATCGCGGTCTCGGCATCGATTCCTAGTGCGCGTGTCAGATTGACAAGCGTGAAGAAGACGTCGCCGAGTTCTTCTCGCACGCGCGGATCATCTTGGCGTTGACGCCGGGCCGCTGCGAGCTCGCCCAACTCCTCGGAAAGCTTGTCGATCACTTCTTTAGGGCCTGGCCAGTCGAAGCCGACGCGCGCCGCCTTCTCTTGCATCCGCTGTCCCCGCTGCAGCGCGCCGAGCGCACGTGGAATGCCGTCGAGCCGGCTGGCGCGCGCCTTTCCCGTCGCTTCTTGTGCTTTGAGCTGCTCCCAATTTTTCCACTGAGCGTCGACGTCTTCGATGACGGCATCGCCAAAGACATGCGGATGCCGGCGAATCATCTTATTTGAGAGCGCATCAATCACGTCGGCGACCGAGAACCGGCCTGTTTCCGTTGCGAGCTGCGAGTGAAAAACGATCTGCAGCAGCAGATCGCCGAGCTCTTCGCAGAGACCGGCTTCGTTATTGTACTCGATCGCTTCGACGACTTCGTATGCTTCTTCGATCAGATACGGAATCAGCGTGCGGTGCGTCTGTTCGCGATCCCACGGGCACGATAGCCGCAGTCGAGCCATGATCTCGACGAGTTCGTCCCAAGTGTGATGTGCCGAGCTCGGCGGCAGCGGCACGAGCGGCATGTTGAGCGCCGCCGAAAGCGTTGCATGCGGCATGCCCGGCACGATCTGAGTCTTTGCGCCGCGCCGCTCGAGGGCATGTAAGAGGATCGGCAAGCCGGCGAAGTCCGACATCGGGTTTCCGAGAACGCCGAGTGCGATATCGGCTTCCTTCAAGTCAGCGACAAAGCGCTCGACGTGTTCGCGACTGCCGCGCACGATGAGCTCCGCATCCTCGGTTTCGCGATTGACGATCTCGACACGATGTGTCTTTAGGTATTTGACCATCTCGGGAGGTGCGAGCAATAGGACAGCGCGTCCGATCGAGCGCAGCGCGTCTAGGCTGCCGATGGTCAGCAGCGCCGGATCTCCCGGACCGAGCCCGATGATTCGCACGAGCATCGCTCGCGACGCTTCGCGTTTAAGCGGGCGTTGCACTCTGCAACGCCCGCTTAAGCTACTCTACTTGGTCGGTGCTGCGGCCGGCGCGCCACTCGGCGCCGGCGAGGGGAATGCATCCGCGAAGCGCTGATCGCTAACGTTGATCTTCGCCTTTGCCAACAGCGATTGCAAGAATGGCTGCACGAGCGGCGCTTCCTGCTGAGAGCGCAACTGATCGACGATTTGGTCGTGTGCGCTTGCCAGCGTCGCTTTCTGTCCCGGCGTGCGCTCTAACACTTCGATGATGTGGTATCCGAACGGCGACTTCACGGGTGGACCGATCTCGTTCAGCTTCTGAGCGAATGCTGCTTTCTCGAAGCTCGGCATCATCTGACCGGTTCGGAAGAAACCAAGATCGCCGCCTTTGCCTTTGCTGCCCGGATCTTGCGAATACTGTTTGGCGAGATCCTCAAACTTAGCGCCGGACTTCAGCTTCTGCTCGATCATGTTCGCTTGCTGCAGGCTGTTGACGAGGATGTGTCGCGCATGCACTTGGGGCGGCTTGTCGAACGCGGCGTGGTTCTTTTGGAAAAACTTCGCTGCGTCGGCATCGGAGATGTGGATGTTCTTACCGACGGCTTGATCGATGATCAGCTGATCGCGAATTGCGCGCCGGACATCGTCTTGGGTCATTCCACGCTGTTTGATCAGATTATCGAACTGATCGGCGCCGTATTGCGCCTTGAGCGCGTTGATCTTCTTGTCGACGTCCGCGTCGGAGACGTTTATATTGTTGTCTTTAGCGTATTGCTCGATCAGCATCGATTGGGTCAGCTGCATCAGCGTGCCTTTGGCAGCCGGGCTCGATTCGAGTTTGCTATCCAGGTCTGCACGGCTGATCGATTGACCGTTTACCGTCGCCACGGTGCCGCCACCCGAGCATGCCGTTACCGCGCACGCCAGAAGCGTCATAAGAAATCCCGCTACAATGCGGTGAGCTTTCGCCATCGTCAACTCCATGGAAAAAGGGCTTAAAAGTATGAAAACGGCGGAGCCTACGCTCCGCGACCGTCGGCGTTTCGGGTACGTTGCGAGGCAGTCCTTTGTAGAGAGCGCTCGGCTAAACCCCGGCTTGAAAGGGATCACATGGCCTCCAGCAGGCCCCGCAGGAGAGGCATCCACCGGGCCTCTTTCCCACTTTCCGCCTTCGGCCGCGAAGGCGGCAGATCGACAAGCACCTTGCCATTTGAGAAACGAAAGCGGTTGCGCGTCAGCGACTGAAATTTCGAGATCGCAGCCGGCTGCAGGTTGAACTTTGTGCCGACGCCCAGCGTTAAGCGGTGGTCGTCGACGACGACCCGCGTAACATGCTTCGCGAGCGCAATCGTGCGCAGTTTTGTTATTTCGACGAGATTGCGCAGCGGTAAAGGAAGCGCGCCGTAGCGGTCGCGCACCCCCGCCACGATCTCCTCGACTTGGGCCTCGGTCTTCGCGCTTGCGAGCTGCTGGTACACGGCAACTTTCTGCGCCGGCTGCGAGATGTAGTCGCTCGGGATGAACGCATCGATCTTGACGTCGATGACGGGTTCGCGCCGGTCGAGATCTTGGGCTTGACCGCGACGCTCGGCGATCGCTTCACCGAGCAACTGGCAATACGTATCGAAGCCGACCGCGCCAATGAATCCGGATTGTGCGGCGCCGAGGAGGTTGCCGGCGCCCCGAATCTCGAGGTCACGCATGGCGACTTGCAAGCCGCTGCCCAAATGCGTGAACTCGCGAATCGCCTCGAGTCGCGCTTTTGCATCTTGGGTCAGTGCCTTATGCGGTTGGTAAAGAAGAAACGCGTACGCTTGGTGATTCGATCGGCCGACCCGTCCGCGCAACTGGTAGAGTTGGGCAAGCCCGAAACGGTCGGCATCGGCGACGACGATCGTGTTGACGTTTGGGATATCGATGCCGTTCTCGATGATCGTTGTCGAGACGAGCACGTCGATTTCGCCCTCGATGAACTTCGCCATGATCGGCTCGATCTCGGATTCGCGCATCTGTCCGTGAGCCACCGCGATCCGCGCTTTCGGCACAAGCTCCTGGAGTGCGCGCGCCGCGGCGTAGATCGTCTCGATTCGATTGTGCAAATAGTAAACTTGACCGCCACGATCGAGCTCGGCATCGACGGCGCGCTGGACGATCGCATCCCCCGCCGGCACGACGACCGTTTTGATCGACAAGCGGTTCAGCGGCGCCGTTTGAATCAACGAGAGATCGCGCATGCCGAGCAACGACATGTGAAGCGTTCGCGGGATCGGCGTTGCCGACAGCGTGAGAACGTCTACGCTCGAGCGCATCGTCTTGAGTCGTTCCTTATGCATGACCCCGAAGCGCTGCTCTTCATCGACGATGATCAAGCCGAGATCCTTGAACGTGACGTCTTTTTGCAACAGCCGATGCGTGCCGATGACGATGTCGACTTTACCATCGGCGAGATCCTTGAGGATCGTCTGCTGTTCGCGCCGCGACTTGAAGCGCGAAAGCTCCTCGACGCGCACGGGGAAGCCGGCGAGCCGTTCGCTGAACGTTCGGTAATGCTGGGATGCGAGCAACGTCGTGGGAACGAGCAGCGCAACCTGTCTTTGATCTGCGATTGCTTTGAATGCAGCGCGAATCGCGACTTCCGTCTTTCCGTAGCCGACGTCGCCGCAGATCAACCGATCCATCGGACGCGAGCGTTCCATGTCGGCTTTCGTCTCGATGATTGCCTTGAGCTGATCGGGTGTCTCTTCGTATGGGAACGCCTGCTCGAGCTCGTTCTGCCAGGGCGTATCCGGCGGATACGTGTGACCGGGCAAGAGTTCGCGTTCGGCATAGAGCGAAACGAGATTATCCGCGATTTTCGCAAGCGCTTCCGAGACACGGCCTTTCGTGCGCGCCCAATCGGCACCGCCCATCCGCGAAAGGCGCGGCGCAACGCCTTCGCTCGCGGTGTACTTCGTGACGTAGTGCATCTGCGTGACCGGTACGAGCAGACGATCGGTGCCGGCATACCGCAGATCGAGATAATCTTGCGTTGCCCCTAAGAACGTTTCAGCGCGCAAGCCCAAGTATTGACCGACGCCATGTACGGCGTGCACGACGAAGTCGCCGACGTGCAAATCTGCGACCGTGATCGGCACGCCTTCCTTGACGGCGCGTATCTTGACGCGCTTCGGGGGAGCGCCGTAGACTTCACGATCGCCGAGAACACGCAGATGCGCGTCCGGAAGCCAAAATCCGGATTCGATGCTGCCGTGTGCGACGAAGATTTCCGGCGGCGACTCGTCTTCAGCCGTAAAGCGTCTGAGGCCGCGGGTAACGTCGAGCCCTCCACCTTCCAGGATGTCGCCCGTGCGCGCGGCGCCGGAGGTAACAAACACAACACGGTCGCCACGCGCGGTCCAATCGCGCACCGCACTTAGCAACAACTCGATCTGACGGTTGAAGTGATCGATCGGGCGCGCTTCGATGACGATCGTATCTCGTTGCGGCGGTAGCCATGCACAGTCCGCAGGCGTTTCAATCGCGCCCATCAGCGCTAAGACGTGACGTTCGCGAAGGCGTTCGCCAAGTTGCTCTAACGTCGGATGCGGCGCCGTGACTTCTGCAAGCAACGCCTCGGCGATTTCAGGCGCGCCGTCATCGGGCTCGCCGGTAGGTTCGTTCGCGAAGAGCAGCTGCGCTTCGCGCTCGCGCTCCTCTTGCAGCGCGCGTTCGATCGCAGCGAGGGTAGACGGCTCGTCCACAGCGACGACAGCGTCCGGCGCGAGATATTCGAAGATTGTATCGCTGCGTACGTGCGCGAGGGGCGTCCACGCTTCCGGCATCTCTTCGCCGCGCTGGACGAAGAGGTTGAACGCAGCTTCGAGTTGGGGTGATGTCCTGAAGCGCTCGGCGATACGCTCTTGCAACGCTGGATCGCGCGGTATCTCGCTCCACGGCGCGATCGCCGCGCGTTCGATCTCAGTCCGGCTGCGCTGCGATTGAAGGTCGAACTCCCGAATCGATTCAACGCGATCTCCGAAAAACTCGATGCGCATCGGTGCCGGAGCGTTGCCTGCAAAGACATCGAGAATTCCACCGCGGACCGCATACTCGCCGGCGGCACTCACGACGTCCGCGCGATGGTAACCGAGTTCAAAGAGACGTTTCTGCGTTCGATCCCATCCGATCTCGGCGCCGCTTTCGATTGCAAAGAGCAAGGCTTCAAAAGTCGTGCGCGGCATAAAGTACTGCCGCACCGCTGCGAGAGGCGCGACAACGAAGCGCGGCTTGCCTAGAGCGAGATCCGCGAGCAGCGTCATCCGCGCGCTGCGCTCCGAGGGGCTCTCGAGTGCGCCGACGCTTTCGTCGCGAGCGCGCAGCAACGCGACGACTTCGGGCGCCCCCTCGTCGTCTAAGTAATAAAGAAGGTCTGCGAAAAGGCGCTCGGCCGCATCTGACGTGCTGACAACGGCCAGGATCTGGCGGCCGATCGCCGCCTTGATTGCGGCGAGCAAATAAGGGCGCGCCGCAGCGATCGTCTCGTGAATCGCCGTGCACTGCGCAATCCCGTTGAGAATGCGCAGCAGGCGGTCACGCGGACGCTCTGCCTGCGCCCACGCCCCCAGCAGCGGGGCCCCGGCCGCTCGTGTAGCGGGCCTTTCACGCACGGTCATTGGGTATATTCACGCAACCGAGACACAGCAAGTGACGGTTCTAGAGTTTAGCAGTCTATAGGCGAGAGTGCTAGCGCGGCAGAAGATCTCCGCTGCGCGGGCGCTCGATTTTAAGGACAAAGGAGTTTGCTATCTATGAACAATCTTGCGAACCAAAGAGATCGCGCCGAGACGATGGAGCAGCCTCGCCGGGCGGCCTTCGGTCTTCCGGACGTATGGGGTTGGGACCCGTTCCGCAACTTCTTCTCGAACATGCCGACCGCCGCGGGGCTTGATATCACCCGCACGGACAACGGCTACGCCGTCGAGATCCCCGTTGCGGGCTACCGCCCTGACGATATAAACATCACGCTGGAAAACGGCGTGCTGCAAGTATCGGGCAAGACTGAGAAGCGGTCGTTCACGCGGTCCTTCGTTTTGCCGGATGAAATCGATGCCGAGAACATCGACGCGAAGGTTGAGAACGGTCTGTTGACGTTGACGCTCAACCTTTTGCCAAAAGCGAAGCCAAAGAAGATTTCGATCAAGTCCTCGAGCTAAAGCTCGCCGCTGACGAAAGCACCGGACCCGGCACTACTGTGCCGGGTTTCGTGTTGTCCGCGTCATCATTGCCCCTCAGTCGCCGGCGGCGGGTTGACGTGGAGGGTTAATCCCGGTGGAAGGTTGCCGTGCTGCGCTTGCACGCGCCAACGCGAATCAAGGCGTATGCGCGGCGATCCTTCGAGTGTCAGAACGTCGCCGACGCCTTGGAACGATTTCGTTTGGTACCGTGCGCTGATCGCCCCGCTGCGCGCATAGACGACCATCACTGTCAGGTGTTTCTCTTTCTTGGCAAAACCATGTGCCCCGCGAACGAAAAGTTCAAGCGCGTGGACCTTGAGTTGATCGACCGCTCTTTCATATGGGACATTCAGCGCAATCAGTCCCTCGATTTGCGGCGTCGCATCCCAGACGATCACGGGTCCCGATGCGTTGCGGGTAATGATCTCGCGCGGCATTGCCTGGACACGCGCAACCGGCAACAACACGGCGATGGAACAGCCGAGCAACAGTGCAACGATGCTTCGCTTCATATACTTAGAACAACGACCGGTAGATCGAAAACGCATCGTGCGTGGACGGCGCGCCGATCAGCGGCATGCCGATGATGAAGCTCAAGTCCGTGAGCGCAATCGAGGCGAAGTCGAGAAAGAGATTTCCACGCTTCAGGTAGGCAACCTGAGGGACGACGAGTTGCCGCCACAGGTAGTAGACCGCAAGGGTGATGCCGTTCCAAAGTCCCCACACCGCGTAATGCCAGCCCGCGCCATGCCACAGACCGATGATGATCATCACGACGAGACTCATTCCAATTGCGACGAGGCGCGCGCGCGTCGAGTGGCTGCGCTCGCCGCCGCGCAATTCGCGGCCGATCGGAATAAAGACGTAGTCTCGGACCCACGACGTCAGCGACATATGCCAGCGGTGCCAAAACTCGACGATGTTCGATGCGTAGAAAGGCCGCGCGAAATTTTCGGGGACGCCGACGCCGAACAACATCGCAAAGCCGATCGCAATATCAGAATAACCGGAGAAGTCATAGTAGATCGTGATCGTCGCCGCGACCATCGCGAGCGCGTTAGCGAGCGCGGTGTAACCCGCTTCGGGATTGGAGATCGGCTGCAAGAAGAGATGCGCGCTGTCGGCGATGACGAGCTTCTTGAACAGCCCGCAGCCGATGCGGTAAATCGCGCCCTGCGCTTGGACGCCGCCGGCGAGCCGGAGCGCGCCGAGTTGCGGACTGAAGAGGCCATAGCGCTTGATCGGACCCGCGACCATCGTCGGAAAGAAGAGCGCAAATGTCGCAAAATCGCGCAGACTAAAACGTCGAATGTGTCCGCGATGCACTTCGATGATGAAGTGCACGAACTCGAAAGTGAAAAACGAGATCGCGAGCGGAATCAGCAATGCGCCCAATCGTGCGCTGTATTGTGTGTGCGCGATGAAGCCGAGCGACGCGAGAATCCAGCGCGAGTACTTGAAATAGATGAGAACGCCGATCAGCAGGCAGATTGCGGCAACGGTGATCGCCATGCGCCGGCGCTCCGAGCTTTGCGAGACCATCAGCCTCGCGGCTCCATAGGTGGCGAGCGTCAGGCCGAGCATCAGGATCAGGTACTTTGGTCCCGCGCTCGCGTAGAACGCGACACCCGAAAAGATTAGCCAGTAAGCACGATATCGCGGCGGCACGATCGCGAATATTGCGATCGCAAAAATCGCAAAGAGCGCGAAAGACCAAGTATTAAAGAGCATGCGAGGAAGTGCGCCGCCTTAGAACTGCGGCCCGTAGTAGAAGCGGTACGATTGCGACGGACCAAAAACGATGATCGCAACGATCAAAACGAAGAGCATGAGACCGACCAGCACCTCGCTATCAACGAGCGAAGGCGCCGTCCACGGCGCGCGTTCGCAAACCGAGCGGAGCTTTTCGCGAAAACGTTGCATCATTGAAGCTCGGGCGGCAACTGTCCGATGATCGTAAGCGAGAGGCCCGGGGGCGTCTTACCTGCAGCCAGACTTTGCGACCATTGCGCGGCGCGCTTGAAGTCGGCGGTTTGGCCCTTGATCGTCAGCAGCCGTTCGACGCCTTCAAAAGTTGCCGTATGATATGTCGGGCTGATCGCGCCGGTCTTTGTATACAACACCAGAACCGTCAACGAGCGCGCGGTCTTCTTTAGCGCAGGCGCCCGGTCA
>JAFARW010000186.1 GCA_019245275.1 Vulcanimicrobiota bacterium | reverse complement strand
GAAGCAATTATTCCTTGCCGTCCTTGCGACGGCAGCTCTTACTATGTCCGCTTGTGGCCAAAACACCGGCGGCACACCCGCCAGCGCGCCGGCCGCGCCTGGAGCACCCGGCGCTGGGCCAGCGATGGGCGCACGACCCTTCGGTGGCGAGCGACTAAATCTGACCGCCGACCAGCGGCTGAAGATCGAGCCGATCATGCGCTCGACGATGACGCAAATGCGCTCGATCGTTGATGATGCACACACGCGCGAGATGGCGGCACTCTCCGCCGATCACCGCACGAAGGTACAACAGATCATCGATCAAGCGCGCAGCGCTATGCAACACATGATGCCACCGATGCCTCCGCCGGGTCCGAACGCGGAGCATCCGCATCCTGACATGGGCAAATTCGGCGCGATCCGCGAGCAACACCAAAAACTGATTTCGCAAATCGACGCCGTGCTTTCGCCGAATGAGAAGCAATCGATAATCAGCATCGGCAACGATGCACATTCAAAGATGACGGCGTTGCATACGTCTGCCATCAACCAGGTCAAGCCGCTTCTCAACGCCGACCAAGCGAAGATGCTCGAGCAGATGCCGATGCGCGGCCATTTCGGAATGGGTGGAAATCAAACGCCGGACGCCGGCAAGTATCTGCTCATGGGAGCGATGGGGCACATGCGCCCCGAAATGCACCCTTAAGGTAATTACGATGGGTGCCCGATCACGCGTCGCGGTCGTCGACGACGACCGCTTCGTGCGAGAAATGCTCGAGCTTGGGCTCGAACGCGAAGGCTTTGCGGTCCGCACCGCTGCGGACGGCCAGCAAGCCCTTTCCCTTGTGCGCGATTGGGAGCCGGAGGTCATCGTCCTCGACGTTATGATGCCGAAGATCGACGGTTTTGCGCTGCTTCCGATGCTGCGCAAGATCACGCACGCTCCGGTCGTGATGCTAACCGCGAAGGGCGAACTCGGCGACAAAGTCACCGGACTGACGAGCGGCGCGGACGATTATCTCGTCAAGCCCTTCCAATTCGACGAGTTGATCGCGCGCTTGTCAGCGGCCCTGCGCCGTCCGCAACTAATTGAAGACGTTACGCTGCGTTGGCACGACCTTTCGCTCAACCTTGAAACGCACGAAGTTTTCCGCAACGAGCGGCCGATCGAGTTGACGCAGCGAGAATTTGAACTGCTCGCCGTCTTCATACGCGAACCCCGGCGCGTGTTCAGCAAAGATCACCTGCTCGAACTCGTCTGGGGACATGACTTCGAAGGCGGCACGAACATCGTCGAAACCTACATCTCTTATTTAAGAAATAAGCTGGACACCGCTGGCGAGAACTCGATTCTCCGGACGGTGCGCGGCGTCGGGTACGGCCTTGCATAAATCGATCGCGACTCGCCTTGCGACGACGTATGCGCTGATGCTTAGCGTCATCGTTCTTTTGGTCATTATCGCGTCGTCGCTGGTGCTCGTCTCGAAACTCGGTGCGCTAACCGGCGACGTGCTGATCGCAAAGCACGAAGAAGCACGGATCTTGGTCGATCAATATAAGGACCAGGGCATGTCGCTCCCACAAGCCGCGCCGCATATCGTCGAACAGTTGAGCGGCATTGGGTTGAACATGGCGGTGTTCGATAACAAGGGACGCTTTCTCGCGGGCGATCGCAGCCTGCACCCCCGTTTTCTGTCGCCGGGCAGCTGGCCACCCGCAATGTTGCACCCGCCAACAAATGCAGGCTCGCGTTTCATTATGCGAGAGATGGTCGGCCGGCCGAGCGGACCGCATAAAGAGCCGATCGGCTTCGCCGCCGTCAACGGCGGCTTTGTGGCTTTTGAACCATCGCTCGGAGTCATTTGGGTGGCGCTCCTGCCGTATTGGAAGATCATTGTCACGATCGCGGTTATCGCCGTTGCTCTCGCATGGCTCTTGGGGTGGTATTTTTCGAAGCAGGCATTGCGGCCGTTGCAATCCGTCGCGGAAGCGCTTCATGCGCTAGCGAGTGGCCAGTACGCCCAGCAGCGATTCGCTTTGGCAGAAGGTGAAGAGATGGCATCCCTAACGAGCGCTTACAATGAGGCCGCAGCGAATGTCGCTTCGGCGATGGATGAACGGCGTCGAACTGAAGAGCGAATGCGCCAGTTCGTGGCCGACGCAGGGCACGAGCTGCGAACGCCGCTGACCGTTATCGCCGGCTATATTGACGTGTTGCGACGTGGCGCGGTCGCCGAACCCAACGTTGCCAAACAAATCCTCAATACGATGGCGATCGAGAAAGAGCATATGCGCTCGCTTATCGATCGCTTGATGCGGCTTGCCCGGCTGGATGCCGAGACGGCGCCGCACAAAGAGCCGATCGATGTCACGGAGTTACTGCGCAGTCAGTGCGACGCTGCACGCAGGCTCGACGTTGACCGGCAAATCGATTACAGCGTCGATGGCGCCTCGGAAATCGTCGGCGATCGCGCAGAACTCGGTGAAGCGCTTTGGAACGTCGTTGAAAACGCGCTCAAGTACGCGCCGGGCGCCCCGATCCATCTTCGCGCCTCTCGCGATAACGGCAAGACCGCGATCATGGTCCGGGATGACGGGCCCGGAATGACGGAATCGGAACGCATGCACGCGTTCGAACGTTTTTTCAGGGGCGACGAGCGAGGAGAGATCACCGGAACGGGTCTCGGCCTCGCGATTGCGAAACGCGCGGTCGATCGCGCCGGCGGTGACATTCGCATCGACAGTGCGCCTGGTCAAGGCACGACGGTCACAATCAAAATTTAGCGTCACAGTAAACTCTTAAGTCCTCCAGTTAGACTAACGCAAAGTGCGTCCCGATGCGCCTTCTTTAGAACTGCATGAGAACACATAGCTTGATCAAGCGTGCGCTCACTCTCACCGTAGCCATATCGTTGTGCCTCGGTAGCATGCCGTTTTCTGCGTCCGCGCAAGCCGACAGCGGCAAGATCGTCATCGACGTCGTCGACAGCCAAACGAAGGCGCCGCTCGATATGGCGCGCGTGTTGCTCAACGGTCCGGTGATGACGAGCGAGTTCTCGGGACCGACCGGCTCGGTCAAATTCACTGACGTCCCCGACGGCATCTATACGGCGCGCGTTTTCAAGCGCGATTACCAAGCCGTAACCTCTGAACAGTTCGAGGTCATCAACGGAAAGACGGTAACCGTATCCGTGTCACTCGCGAAGAGCCAGCAGCTGCGAGTGATCGGCACGGTAACGGTCCACTCGACTGCCAGCATTTCGACAACCTCGGTCAGCGATACGAGCGCGCAGCGACGCCTTTCGGACACGCTTGCCGATGCGCTCAACAAGCTGTCGGGCGTCTCGGTAACAACGTCGGGCAGCGACACCGATGCCACGCAAACGGTCTCGCTCGAAGGTCACGATCCAAGCCAAACGGCGTTGTCGCTCGACGGTGTTCCCCTCAACGCACCCGGAAGTGCCGGCAACTTAGGGCAAATCAGTACCGATCTCTTCCGCGGTGCATCTGTTTCATTTGGTCCGCAAACGGGTGGACTCGGCGGCGGCGTCAACTTCCGCACGCTTGAGCCGACCTTATCATGGCAGGGCACCGCAAGTTTGAGCGCCGGCTCGTACGGCAAAGGCTATTGGTCGTTTGCCGAAACGGGATCGCTCGGCAATCTCGGGATCGCAGTACAGCACACTTCGCGCAGCACGCCGAGCCTCGCGAACGGATTGCGTTATCTCGACGCGAGCGGCCTCGATTACGAGCATGACGGCATCAACGATACGCAAGGCGATCTCCTCAAGCTCCGCTATCGGCTGGGACCGTCGCAGACGTTAAGCGCCACGTACCTGGATACGAATCAATCGAATTCGCTGCTCTGCTTGCAGATCACCGGGCCGCTCCCTTGCGGATATGGTCCCGACAATACGATCGCGAGCCGCTTTTCACTGTACGCTTTGACGGATAGCGCGCTTATTGGCCAGACGGCAGTGCAGGCGTCGATCTACCAAAACTCCGTCAAGTTTGACCGCGATCTTCTGAACCGCTTTTTGAACGGCGTTCCGGATCCCACCGGATTCCTGACCGACACGACCTCAAAAGGTTTTTCAGTCAACGCGACGCTGCCGGCAAAAGAACGCCACACGATCAGTATCGCGGCCAACTCAACGAGCACGACGTCTAATACGACACCCTTGCTGAGCTCGGGACAACCTTACGTTACCGGGGCGCAGACCAGTAACTACAGCAGCTTGACCGTCAACGACTCGATTCGTTCGAACGCCAAGCTGAAGTTGAACGATCACATCGGTTTAAGCCAAGCATCGAACTCGTCGTCATCCCTGTTGGCCGGCATCGCCGCGACATGGACGCCGACGTCCGCAGATACATACAGTGCAGCGTACGATATCGGCGGCGTCGCCCCACATGTAGGACGAATTGGGGTGCTTAGCGACCCTCAATCGCTGCGCTTTGATTGCAACGGCGACGTCGCATACGGCAACGCCCCGGGCGATCTGCCGTCCGCAAGTTCCTCCACGTCAGCGCGCCTTGGCTACGCTCACAGTTTCGCCAACGGACTCGTGAGCGCGCAGTTCTACCGGCAGGTGCAAAACGGCGTCGTTTTACCGACGCAAGTCAACGGCACGGTGCTTGCAAACGCCCTGCCGCCGAACTACTTTGAAACGGTTCAGCAAGTCTTTCAGTCGCCCGGCGGCTGCAATGCTGCGAACGTTCCCTTCGGTGCCCAAAATGTTTACTTCAGTGTGCCGATCGGCGGCGTGCAGCGCGTGTACGAAGGCGCGCAGCTAGCAGCGAATTTCAACTTCGGCAATCTCAACGTCCAGCCGTACTACAATATTACGGTCGCAAAGGCGAACTCGAGCGATCCTCGCATCGATAACCCCTATTCGATCGTGATCTCGGGCGCGCAACTGCCGAACATCCCGCTGCACAAAGCGGGCGTTACGCTGGACTATAAATTCCCGCACTCGATCGCCGAAGGGCTTCTGTCCGCTCAGTACGTCGGCTCGAACAACTCGCAGAATCTGCCCGCGTACACGGTCATCGATGCGGGCGTCAACTTACATCTGACGCACGGCGACTTGACGATTGCCGGCAATAACCTATTCAATACGTACGGCGGTATCTTCGCGACCAATGCCGGCGCCGTGCCCTACACGACCCTCGGCGGTCAGCAAATTGCAACGATCGCACGTCCGAACTCCCCGCGGCAGTTTACAGTCACTTGGACCGTTCCGTTTGGCGCAAGCGCAACTGCGGCCGCGAACAACGGCTCGAACCTCGTGCGACAGGGTGTTGGGGAAGGCCAGGACCGCGGCTTCTTTATCGGTGGCGGGGGACCACCCGGCGGTCCAGGCGCTCGCGTACCGATCATGCTCTCGCCGCTTCCCTCGACGCCACCGAGCGATCCGTTCGCGATGCAAACGTCGAACGCGATGTGCACGTCAGACGGGCAGAAGACCGTGCAGCCGTTCGTGGATCAGCTCAAAGCATATGTCGCCAAGATTGAAGCAGCGAAAACAGCCAACGGTTATCCGGATAGCGTTCCTGGAGCACCGCAGACCACGGGCGTCAATGTTAGCTACCATAAGGTCGGCGCATCGTATGCCCTGAGTCTCGAAGTGCAACGGCGGGAAGCAAACCTTCAAGCGTTACCGGCGTGCATTGCGATCCATCTTGCTCAGCCCGAAGATGTGCAGAGCCGCGGATTGTATCAGCCGAAAAGCTCGCTGTTCTTCCGGCCTTCGATGGAGTTTATGCCGACGGTCGGCTTCTACATCGCGCGCCCGGTGCAGCAACCCGGACAGCAAAGTTTCCGCCTATACCAACTGCCGACCAGTGCGCCAAGTGCACCGTTCCAAGTGCGCGCGAGCGACGCTTGCACGACTGAGATCAAATCGACTGCGCAACGGCTGCTCGGCGAGCTACAGGCATATTTCAAATCCGGCAAACCAGCGCAGAGCTGGAAGATCACGCCGCATTCCGCCAGCGGCGGAACGTGGTATCAACTCGACAACGACGACCTGAGCACATTGCCGACGCTACTCAATTGCGGACGGGTTGCCGCCGCGACGTCCGATCAGATAAAAGCAGCGGGATTTGACGGCTCGCGGCCGCCGACGATCAACTATGCTGCAAAGCTTGGGCTCTACATCATCCGAGGTGCGCCGCCAGGCGCAAACGGGACGAACAATCGTTCCGGCGCCCCGCAACCACCACCGGGCACCCAGCCTTAGTTGCGCAGCGTGCCGTCGCGGCGCGCTTTTTCGACCATCTCTTGCATGCGCGGGTGATCGCCGGGAATCGTCTTAACCCACTCTTCGAAGGGCGGAACAGTTTCGCCGACACGAAAGAGCAAGTACCAGACGTTCATCGCGCCCATAAACTTGAAGCGTCTTCGGATGTCAGTGGAGAGCGCATCGTACGAGGAGAACGAGCGGAGGTAGTCTTTGAAACCGCCGTACTCTTTATCAAGCGCCAACATCGTTTGAGCGTTGCCGATCGTGGCACGGACTTTCTTAGGACTGCGCAAGATGTTTTCCTGAAGAGCGCGTTCGATGTCGAGGTCGTCGAATGCCGCCACCCGCGCGCACTCGAAGTTGCAGAACGCGCGCCGGAAAGCGTCCCAGCGCTGCGCGATCATTGCCCAACTGACGCCGGCTTGGAATACCGCGCGCGTCATCACTTCAAGGTAACCGTCCAGCGAGTGCGGTTCCGCGCGTTCCGGGATCGTGCTGGTCAAGGTGCGTTGCGCGGCGCGTCGAGCGCGAGTGACGTCATCATCTGTACGCCGACTTCGAGCGCGCGTTCATCGATGTCGAAGGTGCTGCTGTGGTGTGCATTGGCGGTGGTAGGACCGCCTTGCGAGCCCAGAGCAAAGAAACACGCCGGCACGCGCTGCGCGAAGAACGAAAAGTCTTCCGAGCCGGTCAACGGCTCGATATCGAGCACGCGGTCTTCGCCTAAAGCAGACGCAACGCGGCGCGCGTAACGCGTCTGCTCGGCGTCGTTCTCAGTAACCGGAAAACGCCAATCATATTTGAAGTCGGCTTCAGCTCCGGAAATGTCGCAGCACGCGCGCAACACGCGCTCGATCCGTTCCGGCATTGCACCGCGAACCTCGCTCGAAAAGGCGCGGACGGTCCCCGTCATGTTCAGCGATCCCGCGATAACGTTCGGTGCGTTACCGCCGTGAATCGCGCCGATCGTAACGACAGCGGGTTGCATCGGATCGATTGACCGCGAAACGATCTGCTGCACGG
>JAFARW010000169.1 GCA_019245275.1 Vulcanimicrobiota bacterium | reverse complement strand
GGCCGCGATCGGCATCTGGGCGGACGTCGGTTCCGCCGTGGAGCGTGCCGAAGAACGCGGCATCTCGCACCTCGTCGAGCACATGCTCTTCAAAGGCACGCACCGCCGTAGCGCGCGGGCGATTGCCGAAGAGATGGACGGCGTTGGGGGCAACCTGAACGCTTTCACTGATAAAGAGACGACTTGCTATTATGCTAAGGTCATCGACCACCACGTTCCGCTCGCGGTCGACGTGCTTACCGATATGTTCTTACATTCGACATTCGATCCGGGCGAATTAGAGAAAGAACAGCGCGTGATCTTGGAAGAGATCAAGATGTACGACGATTCTCCCGACGAGCTGATTCACGATCTCTTCATTCAAACGATGTGGAGCGACTCGAGCCTGGGCGCGCCGACAATCGGCTTCGCCGACACCGTAAAGTCGCTAACTCGCGACAAATTGCGCGAGCACATGCGCCGGCGCTATGCACCGAACTCGGTTGTCGTCGCCGCCGCCGGCCACATCAAGCACGCGGAGGTCGTCGAGCTTTTCAGTTCAGCCTTTGCTGAATTCAAAGGAAACTGCGAATTGCCGATGCCCGAAGATCCGCCCACCACACCTTCGACACTGTTTCGCTCGAAGGACAGCGAGCAAGCCTATCTGGTTCTCGGCACGCGCGGCCTCTCGGTCCGCGACGAGCGCCGTTACGCGCTCTCCGTGTTGGACACAATTTTGGGAGGCGGCATGTCAAGCCGCCTCTTTCAGGAGATCCGCGAAAAACGCGGCTTAGTCTACACGGTCTACTCATTTCAAGCAGCGTATCGCGGCGCGGGACTCTTTGCTGTGTACGCAGGAACGTCGCCGGACAACGTGCGGCAGTGCGTCAGCGTTATGCGCGATCAATTTGCGAAGCTGCGCGACACCAAGGTGAACGACGACGAGTTACGGCTAGCCAAAGAGCATATCAAGGGTAACCTCACGCTTTCGCTCGAGAGCACTTCGAGTCGCATGATCCGCCTGGGCCGCAGTGAGTTCTCGCTCGGGCGAAATCTGGCGACGGAAGAAATCGAGAGCCGCATTGAAGCCGTGACGTCTGACGACATTCAGATGCTGGCCAATGAGCTGCTCCGCGAAGACCAACTTGGGCTGTGCGTTCTCGGCCCGGTCGACGAAGCGCAGGTCGACTGGAATCGCAGCGCGGCGTAAACCGCGGCGGCAGCTAACCATCTAACTGTTGATCCCCTTTTGGACTTGGCAACTCGGCGTCGCGCTGGCGATCAACGTCGTCGTGCAGGCGATTCAGATCGGCGCCTACGCGGCGCGGCTGGCGGGCGTGCGAACCGGCCGCATTGCAACCTCGATCTCGCTGTTCAACCTCTTCGTTACTGCAAGCCGTCTGGCCACGCTGGTCTACACGTTGATGCTGGGCCCATTATCGGATCACGCCGGCAACGCGATTCGCGGGATCACGCTACATGGCGCCGGAGTAGGCGCCGACGCCGCGATCGCGCAGATCCGGCACACCTTCGACTGGCAATTACGCGCGATCGTGTTGGCCGGTTTAGTAGGAACGGTCTTGGGCAGCCTGATGCTGCCGATGTTCACCGAGCTGTACGTTCGCGGCGTGCGATCGTTCGAGCGAACGAAATCGGTGCCGCACTCGTTGTTGAGACTTTTCGATCCACGCGTGATCGTCGATTTGCTGCGCCATCTACGCTGGCCGGCTGCAAGCGAGCTCTTCAGTTTTTCCGCGCGCGACATTCCACGCCGCCTGCTGATCTTCAACGTCGTCGTCACGGGCATCTATGCGATCGGCGTCGTCGCCGCGTATTACGCCAGTGTCATTGACGTCAACGTCGCGCGGACGGCGATCGGGATCTCCGGCATCATCAACGGCATCGGCACGGTCGCCTTCACGCTCTTCGTCGATCCGACGTCCTCGATCATCGTCGACGAGGCGGTTAAGGGCGAGCGGCCGCAGCGTGACGTCAAAGCGATGGTCTTCTACCTCTCGCTAACCGCGATCATCGGCTGGATACTCTGCCAACTGATACTTGTGCCGGCGGCGGAGGTAATAGCATTTGTGGCGCACCTTGTAAACCATGGGCATTAGAAAGCTCGCCGCGCTCACTGCGCTTGCGTTGTTGCCCTGGCTAGCCGGGTGCGCGGGGCCGATCGAGCGCTGGATCGTCGACACGCGAGTCCATCAAGGCGATGCCGCGCTCGAGCAAGGGAGTCTCTCGGAAGCCGAGCTTGCCTACCGCCTCGCGCTCAAAGTCGATCCTACCGATTCGCGCGCGCGAACGGGATTTTCTCTGGTGGCAACTGACATCGCCGACGAGCAATTCAAAGCCGGCCGGCTCGATGATGCTCTCGTGACGCTCTCCAGTGCGACGAAATACGATCCGCAAAACGTTCGGCTCCAGGAGTTGCGATCGGAGATCGAAGCTGCGAAGCTGAAACGCGAGATCATCGTCTCGAACTACCCGACTTTCAAAGAGACGGGTTCTCAAATCACGCACTCATATCTCGCGTTGAAATTGATGAATCAGAAGATCATCGCGAGCCTGAGCAAGTTCAACTACAATTTCAACGTCACGGAGTTAACGAAGGCGATCCGTCAATCGTACGAGCTCAACCTTGAGGTCGCGCGCAACACCAATCGTCTGATCGCCTATCGGCAGCTGCTCGAGCAGGGCGTTCCGGGAGCCGCCACCGCGACCGAAGCGGGAAGCGCTCGTCCGACGTCACTGCTGCCGCTGCCTTAAGCGGCCGGCTTTTTCCGCATGGCGAAATGCGCGCCAGCGTGCTTCCGCGCCCGGCACCATTTTCGAATAATCCGTTAGATACACCGGCCAGCGTGTCCGCGTATTGAGGATCGGAAAGCGCTGCATCCACGCGTAGAGCTCGACGTTCTTGCGGAATCGATTGTATTCAATCGCGACGAAGTAGCGGGCGCCTTTGCGGATCGCGCTCTGTTCGTCGAAGGGGGTCCAAAGATACGGATCT
>JAFARW010000081.1 GCA_019245275.1 Vulcanimicrobiota bacterium | reverse complement strand
AATTCGATCTCGCGGGAACAATCGTCGGGAGCGTCAGGGTTGCCGACATTCCAAAACCAGAAAACGTCACCGCCGGCGATGCGATCATCGGACTGCCGGCGGTTGGTTTGCACACCAATGGCTACACGCTCGCCCGTAAACTGATCGGCTCCGAAGAATTCGGCCACGCGTTCGGCGATTCAACTTTTGCTGAAGCGCTGTTGGCCGAGCATCCCTCGTATCACGATGCAGTGCGAGCCGTGCAAGACGTCGCTCACGTTAAAGTGATGGCGCACATCACAGGCGGCGGGCTGCTCGAGAACGTGCCGCGCACTTTACCGCCGAACGTCAAGGCGATCTTCGAGCAGTCACGTTGGCCGGTGCCGCCGTTCATTGCGGAACTTTGCAGACGCGGCAATCTCGACGTGAACGAGCGTTATCGCATCTTTAATATGGGCCTCGGCTTCACGATGGTCGTGCCGCTTTTGGAGGCCGAACGCGCGAAAGCGGCGGCTGATGGCGCGCGAATTGTCGGCTGGATCGAGGAGCGACGTGGAGGCGATCCTGCGGTGACCATCCATCCCGCCCGGCAATAAGGAAACGCGACGCTTGCTGAACCTGATCGTCGATTTGCGCGACGATCGATTCGAACGTGCAGCTTCAGCAAAAGCATTGGCAGCGATTCGCAACGCCGGCTTCGAGTATGAAAAAAGCGCGTCCGGGGCTGC
Source organism: Vulcanimicrobiota bacterium (assembly GCA_019245275.1). Taxonomy (GTDB): domain Bacteria; phylum Vulcanimicrobiota; class Vulcanimicrobiia; order Vulcanimicrobiales; family Vulcanimicrobiaceae; genus JAFARW01. The sequence continues at coordinate 8,382 of JAFARW010000081.1, read as the reverse complement.
GCTGGCATGGATCGATCAAGAGTTCGGCGGCAGCTGGTCATCCGAAGCGTACGCCGGTCAGAACATCGTGGCGCGATCCGATGGTGAATTCGCCGGCTTCGTCACCTACGCGCCGCGCGGCTTACGTTTCGCTTGGCTGCAGAATTGGGCGAAACGCGCAGATGTCGGCATCTTCGGGCCGTTCGGCGCTGCGCGCCGCTTTCGCGGCTCGCCGCTCGGCAGCAATCTGTTGCGCGCTGCGCTCGCAGAGTTGCGTGCGCTCGGCTACGATTTTGCGTTGATTCCCGCGGTCACTGAGACCGATCTCGTCGAGTACTACCAGCGCGAATGCGACGCGCGCGTCGTCGAAGACTTCGATCTGCGCCGCTGGAGCGATGCGCGGATTCCCACGACCGTTTTGGCTTCCGGAAACGGAACGAATTTTCAGGCGGCCCTTGACGCATCGCGTGAGGGGAGGGTTCCGCTGCAGATCAACGCGCTGATCGCCAACAAGGAAGACGCGCGCGTGTTGGAGCGCGCGCGCGATGGGGAGGTCCCCACGATCGCAAACATCGTCTGGGATCGCGCCGTTGAATCGCGCGAGACCTATGACGAGCGTCTGATGCACGCGGTCCGGCAAACGGAGCCGGAAGTTGTGCTGCTGCTCGGCTGGATGCACATTCTGCCCGAGCGATTCGTGGCCGCATTTCCCGAGGCGATCAATATTCATCCGGCGTTTCTGCCTTTGGATCAGGGCAGCGAAGACGTCCAGCTTCCGGATGGGTCGACGATTCCGGCCTTTCGCGGCGCGCATGCGGTGCGCGACGCACTTGCGGCGGGCAGCTCTTGGTTCGGCGCCAGCGTGCACCGGGTGATCTTACAGAGCGACCGAGGACCGATCTTGGCGCGCCGCCCCGTGCAGGTGCTCGATGCCAAATCTGAATCCGAGGTCATGCAACATGTCCGGCCCGTGGAACATAAGTCACTGCTGAGCGGTATTACGCGCTGGGTTTTCGAAAGACAGTGAGTTCTTAAAACCGGGTTTTTGAGAGCATTTTGATGACTTTGCGGCTGTAAAGTGTCATGCTGGGTGACACAAGCACAAACCACTTTTTATAGAGGAACTAGGGTAACGGAATGAATCGGACGCTCGTTCGCGCTTGGAGCGCGTCGCTTTTTATATTTGTTGGGTTGACCGCACCCGCGTTCGCGCAGTCGCAGGGCGACGGCGAAAGCAGCGGCACCGTACCGTATGCGCTGTTCTCGAAGATGGAACAGCCTCAGCACGGCCTCTTTACGGTCTGGGAGCGGAGCGGCCACGTTGCGCTCGAGCTGCGGCCGGATCAATTCAATAAAGACTTCGTTGAGACGGCCGTGCCGATCAACGGCCTCGGCGGATATTTCGTGACGTCCGGACAGACGGATTGGCAAGAGGCGCGCATCGTACGATTCGTTCGAACGAGCGACCGCACCGTGGCGATCATCTGGCCGCATACGCGTTTCATGGCGACGCCCGATACGCCGCTCGCGAACTCCGTACGGGCATCGACTGCGGATTCGGTCGTGACGGTCGCCAAAGTGCTGTCGATCGACCCGCTCAGCGGCGGCGTCGTCTTCGATGTCTCCGGCTTGCTCGGTGATGTGATGGACATGACCGACGCGCTCAATCAAGCCATCGCCGACCCGGATGATCCGCGCACGAACTATCGGCTCGACCCCGAAAGGACGTATTTTGGGCCGTCGAAGGCGTTTCCGAAGAACGTGTTGATCGAAGCCGATCAGACGTTCGCTTCATTTAAGCCGGCCGTGATCGATACGGTTACGGATCCGCGCAGCGTGCAGGTCAAGGTGCACTACAACCTCGCGGAGCTGCCGGTCGACCCCAATTACATGCCGCGTCTGTTCGACGACCGCGTGGGCTACTGGGACAATGCGCATGTCGACTTCTCGCGCGACTACCGGCGCGACAATCGCGTGCATTACATTTTGCGCTGGGACATGCAGCCTTCGGATCCGACCGCCCGCATCTCACCCGCAAAGCAACCCATCGTCTACTATTTGAGTAACACGATCCCGCAGCAGTATCGCGGCGCAATCCGTGATGCGCTGCTAACATGGAACAATGCATTTCGGCGCATCGGGATCTCGAATGCCGTGGTCGTTAAGGATCAGCCGAACGACCCGACTTGGGATCCGGATGACATCCGTTACAACGTCGTGCGGTGGCTATCGGAATCGAACAGCGGCGGCTTTGCGGAAGCGCAGGTGCTCTACAATCCGTACACCGGTCAGATTTTCCGTTCGGCGATTGTGGTCGATAGCGACTTGATGCGGTATGGAAAGCTCGAGTATCTGGATCTAACGCAGCCCGAGCGTCCGGCCGTCGCGCCGCGCGGCCACTTCACGGATCCGTCGTATTCGACAGGCGCGCAGGCGCAGTACGCCTACGGCATCCTTGCGCTCTCGCTTATGAACGGTCTTGATGCCGATCGTATCCCTCAATCGTATTCATACGACTTCTTGAAGTCGATCGTACTTCATGAATCCGGCCATGATTTCGGTCTGATGCACAACTTCATAAGCTCGCAGGCCTACACGGCAAAACAGATGCAGAGCAAAGCCTTCACGCGTCAGCATGGCCTTGTAACCAGTGTCATGGGATATACACCGCTGAACATATGGCCGAAAGGCGCTTCGAACGGTGACTACTTTCAAACCGTGCTTGGGTCGTACGACTACTACGTAATAAGGTGGGGCTACGGCCGAATACCCGGCGCACATTCGCCCGATGCGGAGCGGCCGACGCTCGACCTTTGGGCTTCGGCGTGGAGCGATCCGCGCTACCGGCTCGCTTCGGATGAAGACGTCGCGTGGGCGGGCGGGCACGCGATCGATCCGCGCGTTGCGCAATTCGAGCTTACGAACGACAACATCGGCTGGTGTCAAACGCAGATGAACATGGCGCACGGACTGATCGGAACGCTCGATCGGCGCTTCCCGACGATTCAGCAGCCGTATGAAGAAGAGCGCGTTGCGTTCGGCCGGCTCGTCGGCCACTATGCGACCTGCGCGCGAATTCTCGGGCATTACGTCGGCGGAGAATATCTCTCGCGCGCACATCGTGGCGATCCGCATGCGGTAGCGCCGCTCACCTATGTGCCATTGGCGCAACAAAAGCGTGCGTTCGCAAACCTCGACCGCTACGTCTTTTCATCGCAGGCGTGGAACTTCTCACCGTCGTTGATGAATAAGCTCGTCTACACCGAAAACGAAAGCGATTGGGGCTACAATCCGCCCGCACAGCATGGGGTTTCCGCTTCGATGCTTGCCGCGGCGCTGCAGTCCTCGATCTACGGCAATTTCTTCTCGCCGACGATGCTGCAGCGGCTCGACGACATGTCGAGCCGGTACGGCCACAAGACGATGGGGATAACCGATCTTTTCGAGTGGATGCAGCAGAGCGTGTACGGCGATCTCGCACATCCCGGCACGATGACGCTCGTGCATCGCAATCTGCAGCGCAACTACGCGCAGCTGCTCTCACGGCTCGCAAATGCGCCGACGAGAGGAACGCCGCCGGATGCGCAAGCACTCGCACGCCACGAACTTGGCCAGGTGCGAAGTGACGTGCGCGTCGCGTTGCGCAGCGGACGGTTGGATATCCTAACGCGCGCGCATCTGGAAGCGCTCAATGCGGATCTCGGTCGCGCGCTCGAGACGCGAACAACGGTACCGGTTACGCCGACGGGAGGCTAAACCGCCGCCGCAGCGCCCGGTAACTCAAAGCGCAGATTCGGGTCGGCCGTCAGCGTAAGCGGGTCGGCCCGAACGTTTTCTCCCTGAAAATAGGCTGCAGCGGCGATCATCGCGGCATTATCGGTGCAGTACTTCGGCGGCGGAATCAACACAGAAGCGTTGTTTGCGCGGCCCCAGCGCTTCATTTCCGATTGCAGAGCCGAATTAGCCGCGACGCCGCCGGAGACGATCACCGCCGCATATGCATCCTTCGCCCACGCGCGACGGACGCGATCCATCAGCACGTCGATGACCGCGGCTTGAAACGACGCGGCCACGTCCTCATTCGAAGCGTGCGGTTTAGCGTCTTGGGATTCCAAGTAGTATCGAACCGACGTCTTGAGTCCGGAAAACGACATATCCAGAGAATCGGACGCGGTGCGATGCCGCGGGAAGCGAATCGCGTTCGCGTCGCCATTGCGCGCGAGGCGATCGAGTTGCGGACCGCCGGGAAAGTCGAGCCCGAGGAGACGAGCGGTTTTGTCGTAGGCCTCGCCGGCGGCGTCATCGCGCGTTCGCCCAAGAATTTCCAGATCGACCGCGCTGCGGACGGCAACGACCTGCGTGTGACCGCCTGAAACGAGCAGCACGAGCAACGGATAGACCGGCGTTTCATCGCGATCGAGATACGCTGCGAAGATGTGCCCATGCAAGTGGTTGATTCCGTACAGAGGTCGTCCTAGCGCAAATGCGAGCGCTTTCGCATGCGCGACGCCCACGACGAGACTGCCGATTAGGCCTGGACCTTTCGTAACGGCGATCCCGTCGACGTCTTCGAGCGAGAGTCCGGCGCGACCGATTGCATCTTCCACGGCTGCGGAAAGGAGCGCAACGTGCTGCCGGCTTGCGATCTCGGGCACGATCCCACCGAATTTGCGGTGAAACTCGTCCTGGTTGGTGGCTACATTGGAAAGCACATCACGTCCGTCGCGCACGACGGCCGCGGACGTGTCGTCACACGACGTTTCGATTCCTAAAATGAGCACTATGGTTTCCGATGTTCCTTTTGTGGCGCGGCAACTCCCCGAAGCGGGCGCGGGTTTGAGCGGGCATGGCGGCAGCGGCGCAACTGCAGCAAGACTACGATGTCGTCGAGTATGGCGCGCGGCGTACGTTCGTCGTCATCGGCGTCATGCTTGCGACGCTGTTGCAAGTGCTCGACATCACGATCGTCAACGTCGCCTTACCCACGATCCAGGGCTCGATGGGTGCAAACATTGAGGAAGGCACGTGGGTAATCACGGGCTACATCATCGCCGCGGTCATCGTGATTCCGTTGACGCCGTGGCTGCAGATGCGATTCGGGCGGCGCGGCTACTACATCACCGCCATTATCGGCTTTACGATCACGTCGTTTCTGTGCGGCATATCGACGTCGTTTTGGGAGCTCGTCTTCTTTCGGATCCTTCAGGGAATGTGCGGTGGCGGGTTGATCGCGACGGGTCAGGCGGTTTTGCGCGACACGTTCCCGCCTAAGATGCTCGGTATCAGTCAAGGCCTCAACGCACTTGGCGCGATCGTCGGACCGAGCATCGGGCCGACTCTCGGCGGCATTCTGACCGATGCGCTGTCCTGGAATTGGATTTTCTTCATCAACCTCGTCCCGGGCGCGATCTCTGCCGTATTGCTGTTTACGTTCTTGCGTAACCCGAGCGAACCGCGCAAGATCCCGGTCGACGCCGTCGGCCTTACACTAATGGCGATCGGGCTCGGTGCGCTGCAATTCGTCTTGAATGAAGGCGAGCGTTACGAGTGGTTCAGCGATCCGAAGATCGTCGGCTTTGCGGTTGCGTCGGGGCTCGGGCTGATCGCATTTGTCTGGTGGGTGCTTCGCCAACCGCGGCCGATCGTCGATCTGCATATTCTTAGGAATCGGACTGTTGCGGCCGGATGCGTGCTCGCGATGGCGATCGGCTTCTCGCTCTTTGGGGGCGTCGTGCTCTCGCCGCAATTTACGCAAACGATTCTCGGGTTCACGGCGACGCTGAGCGGCGAAATGGTACTCGTACGCGCGCTCGCGATTGCAGCCTTCACACCCCTCGCGCTCTTTTTGATCGGCCGCAAGGTCAGTCCGAAGATCTTGCTGACGGTTGGCTTCGTTTTAGTTGCGATTTCGGCAGCGATGCAGGCATACGTAACGACCTCGCAGTCGGACTTCTGGACCTTCTTTGCGGCAATGGTCCTTGGCGGAATCGGGCTCTCGCAACTGTTCACGCCGCTTTCAATCGCGGTTTTGAGCACCGTCAGCGGCTGGGACACGCCGAAAGCCGTCGCGCTGATCAGCCTCTGCCAGCAGCTCGGCGGCTCGATATCGACCGCGGTTTTAGTAACCCTGGTTGACCGCCGGGAGGCGTTTCACCAGAGTATTTTGGCGGGGCAAGCGACGCTGAGCTCGCCGGCGATTCATCGCGCGATCGAGCACCACGCGACCCTGGCGCAGCTTTATCAGCTGATCGTTCAGGAAGCGACGGCGCTCGCATTTGCGGATGGTTTCTGGCTGATGGCCGCATTCACGATCATATTGACGCCGCTCGTCTTCTTGCTCGGCGCGCGCCGCGCGCGGGCCGCTGCCTTAGCTACTGAGTAGCCCGCGCAAAAACAACGTTTCGCGCCTCCCTGCCGACGAGCGTGAAGAAGATGACGGCTGCAAAGACGATGACCGCAATGATTGCCATCGCGTGCGCATAGTCCGCCCCGCCATTCGGTAATCGGAAGCGCGTCGTTGCGAATTGCGCCTCGATCTGTGCGGCGCCGGCCGACAAGAAGTTTCCGAATTGGTAAACGAAACCGGGAAACGTTCCACGAGCTTCACCCGGTGATAGTTCGTTCAGGTGCGCCGGGATAATTCCCCAAGCGCCTTGCACCATGAACTGCATCAGAAATCCGCCCGCAGCCAGCAAAACGAGCGTCGGCGAGAATGCCCACAGCGGAATCATCAGCATCCCAAGAATGGCGGCCAGCGTGATTGCGAAGCGTCGCCCGATGCGTTGCGAGAGCGCGCCGAAGAGAATACCACCCAGGATTGCGCCGATGTTAGCGATCGAATTGATCGCGAAGACTCTGCCTGAATCAAGGCCGTGTTGTTTTTGTAGGAAAGTCGGATAGAGATCTTGCGTCCCGTGCGACATGAAGTTGAAGCTGGCCATCAGGAGCACCGCATACAAGAATAATGGCCAGTTGCGCGAGCCCTCCGATTTCGTGAAGAGCACGATTGAAAATGCCACGATTGCCAGCGCGACGATCAGCGCATACCAAGTAAACGTGGGAGCAAAGGTTAACGTCAGGTAGAACACCGCGCCTGCGGCGAGCAGCGCGATTGCATAGCCTTGCACGGGCGTCGGTCGCCGCAAGGTCTTCGTTGTGCGCTGCGCGAGCCACGCCGCCGATTCGGGAACGTGAGCGCGAATGAAAAGCACGAGAAGCGCGGGCAAAACGCCGACGACGAACATCGCGCGCCAGGTATGGTGCGGAACGAAATGCGACATCGCGAAGAAAACGCCGCCTGCCAACAGGAAGCCCACCGCGTAGCCTTCTTGTAGGATGCCGGAGAAGAGGCCGCGCCGCTCGGCCGGCAGATTCTCCATCGCGAGAGCCGAGCCGACGCCCCATTCGCCGCCCATGCCGATGCCGTACAGCGCGCGCAAGATGATGAAGACGGTGAAGTTCGGCGAGAACGCAGTGAGCAATTCGATCACTGAATAGAAGGCGATATCGACCATTAACGGTACGCGCCGGCCGTATTTGTCGGCGAAGTACCCAAAAATAAAGGCGCCCACCGGTCGCAGCATCAGCGTAACGGTGATTGCGAAGGCGACCTGCGGGATCGTGCGCTGAAAATCTTTGGAGAGTTGGACGACGACGAACGTAACGAGGAAGAAGTCGAACGCGTCGAGTGTCCAACCAAGAAAGCTCGCGATGAACGTGTTGCGCTCCGCGCGGGTGAGCGGGCGAGCGGCGGCGGCCGCGCTCACTTTAGAATGGCGGTCGCGGTGATGGCGTTACGTACGGATTGTTTCCCGGTGGCGTTGGCGCGCTCGTTGGCGCAGGAGTCGGCGTTGCAGGCCGCGCGTCGCCGTAGAGCACGGCCAGATAACGATGATCTTTGGGCAATGTCAGTTTCGGCGGCATGAACCGGAACGTCAGCGTTGCGCCGTCGAGCGTCGAGTGCGCGATCGTTAGTACCGGATTCCAACTGTGTTTCTTCCCGCGCACGTCTTCATTGAAGATCTGAACGGCAAAGCCGCGGTTTGGGATCTCGGTCGGCGGCAGCGTGAATTGCGCTAGCGCGGCGCCGTCGAGCGTAAAATCATCCGATGGGTCGAGTAGGATGCGGATCAACGCGGTGGTCGCGACGGGCGTCTTCGTGTTGATGACCATCTTTGGCGCATCGTTCGGCATCGCGGTCATCGTCAAGGCCATTGTCGGGCCGCTTGGCTTGGGAGCTTCGCTCGGCGGCGCGCTCGGATTTGAGAGCGCGTTTTCGAGCGGTGAAACCGGCGATGCGCTCGGTGCCGGCGTTTGCGGCGTCGTTGCACGTTTGGCCGGCGTTGCGCTCTTCGTTTTTTCGGGCGGCATGTTGAAGCGCAGAACGCAACCGTAGCCGCCGTT
>JAFARW010000007.1 GCA_019245275.1 Vulcanimicrobiota bacterium | reverse complement strand
GCGTTCCGAAGTTTCGAAAATCGTTCACGATCGCTTGATACCGCTTGTCGGCGATCGCGCTACCGGAGAGTTGAAGCAGCGACGGTGTCGGCTTGTTGCGATCCAAGTGGATCTCGTATTGGCGGCCGGCCGTCGTCGCCCAATACTGCGGATCCGTAAATGTCACCGTTCGCGACCCACGCTCGCCCTGCACCGCTTGATCGACGTGCAGCGCATACGCAATGCTGCGATCCCCGCGGGGCGGCCGATTAACGACTTTCCAAATCCCATCGGCGACGACGCGTTCGAAAAAGAACGGGACGGTATAGCTTTCGATTGGGGGCGTTGTAATCGTGTAGACCTTTCCGTTCGTACCGACAATGCGGTAACTCGCGGTCGAACTGCCGTTGCGATCGGCCATGCGATATTCTTCGCTCGTAATCGGGCCCGAAGCGTAGCGCACGTTCATTCCAACGTGCAAGTCGCTCGAAGAGTTCGCTACCTTTTGCGTTGCGTGGTAGCGTGCCGTCTCCGGCTTCGCAAAAAACAAAATCCAGCCGGCGATAACAGCAGCGACCGCAGCGAGCGAAACAACCAATGCGAAAGCGGGCCGCCGCATTACTGTTCGTCCAGGATGCGATTCACCACCGCATCCGCTAGTTTGTTCTCATTGCGGCGCACGTGGCGGACATCCACGTCTTCGAATTGTGAAAGCAGCGCTTTCGCCCGCGCGTACAGGGGCCGCAGATTCTCGTGTTTGACGCGATATTGCCCGTTGAGTTGACGCACGACAAGCTCGCTGTCCAGACGAACTGCGAGCCGATCGATACCTAATTCTTTTGCCGCGCTCAAGCCGTCCAGCAGAGCCGTCCACTCCGCGACGTTATTTGTCGCGACGCCTAAGTATCGCCCGATCTCGCGCAAGACGGCACCGTCTTCGGCAATGAGGACCGCCGCCGAAGCGGCGTGCCCCGGGTTTCCCCGCGAACCTCCATCGGCAAAGAGCGTCGCTTCCACGGCCGCATCTTCGCCGCTACGCTCAACTGTGCTTTTGGAAGCCGAGCGCTAGTGAATTGATGCAGTAGCGCGTGCCTTCAGGACCCGGCCCATCGTCAAAGACATGTCCCAGATGTGAGTCGCAGCGCTTGCAACGCACTTCGGTCCGATGCATGCCGTGACTGTCATCGTCGAGCAGGCGCACATTCTCGCGCGTTTCCGGATGCGTAAAACTCGGCCAACCGCATCCCGAATCGTACTTGCTGTCGGATCGAAAGAGCGGCGCGCCGCACGCACCGCAGAGGTACATGCCGCTTTCCTTATTCTGAAGTAGTGCGCCCGTGAATGGAGCCTCGGTTGCAGCCTGGCGGAGGACGGCGTATTGTTCTGGGGAGAGCTCTTGGCGCCACTCGGCGTCGGTCTTCTGAGTCGCTGAATCGCTCTGTTTCATCAACTACTGTAAGGCCGGCCGGCTGCCGCAAGGATGCAGGAAGAACCTCTTAACAAATTAGTTGACAGCGGCCCGGCTGCGCCCTATACTTCTCTTAAGGAATTAGTTGATACTGGGAGACCCTGTGGCACGTAAAAAATCACGAACATTGACCGAAGCCGAGTTGCGACTCATGGAGGTCCTTTGGCGAAAGGGCCGCGCAACGGTGGGCGACGTGACCGCCTCGCTTGGAACGCCGCCGATCGCTTACAATACGGTCCTCACGACGATGCGCATCCTGGAGCAGAAGGGCTTCGTCCGCCATGAGGAAGAGGGGCGCGCCTTCATTTATATACCGAAAGTCCGGCGCGAGGAGGCCTCAACGACCGCTCTCGATCAGTTGCTGAACCGCTTCTTCAATAACTCGGCCGGGACGTTAGCGCTGAAACTCGTCGAGAATCAACAGCTCGATAAATCCGAGCTTAGCCGGCTCAAAGAGCTGATCGAGAAGTACGAAGGGCACGAGTGAACGCGATTCACATTGCCGTCGCTGTTTTCCTAAACAGTCTGTGGGAAGATGCGCTGCTTGCGCTTGCCGTTTGGGCATTGCTGCGCAACGTCCGCGTCAACGCCAGCACGCGATACTTCAGTTGGCTCGTGACGCTGATCGCGGCAATTCTGCTGCCGGTGCTGACGACGGTCCCGCTAACGAAGGGGCATCCTACGGCGCGGCCGGCAACGCAAACACAAGTTGCTCGAAACACTGCGCCGGTCGTTCCCCGTACGGTTGCCGCGCACGCGTCCGTTCAGCGCAGTCAACACATTGCGACAAACACCGGTCCCATTGTAGTAACGCCCGCGATCGCGCCGTCAAACGCAATTCGGTTGCCAAGTCGACTGCATCTCAGCATGCCGATCTGGCTGGCAGAAGCGCTGTTTGCACTCTGGGCTGCGGTTGCGCTCTTGATCGCTTTGCGGCTCGGTTGGGATCTCTATCGCCTCGAGCGCTTGAAACGCGAAGCACTGCCACTGCCCTTCGAACTGCGTGACCAAATGGCACGCTGGGTCGAAGCCGCGTATGGTCCGGCGCGCCAAGTCCGCATCTGTGTCTCCGATAAGATCGAGGTTCCGGTCGCGGTCGGACTTTTCGACTCGATGATTTTGCTGCCGGTGCATTTGCTCCAGCAGCTCTCAGCCGGCGAGATCGATCGCATCAGTTTGCACGAGCTTGCGCATCTTCGCCGCGCAGATGATTGGACGAACTCGCTGCAACGGATCGCCCAGATCATCTTCTTCTTCAATCCGGCCATCCGGTTCATCGGCGCGCAACTCGATCTCGAACGTGAAGTTGCTTGCGACGATTGGGTGCTGGAATTGACGGGCGAAATTCGTCCCTACGCCACGTGCTTGCACAAAATGGCGGAGTTAACGGCGTGGCCGCACCAGGCGCTTGCGGCGCCCGGCGTCTTCGCAACGCGTAAAGGCATCTCGGTTCGCATCGAGCGTCTGCTAAATAAACATCGCAACTCTCGTGTTAACGTCGGCTACATGGTGCCGGCAAGCGTCTTCATCGCGTTGGCTGCCCTCTTCGTCGTCGCGAACGTCGTGACGCCCGTCATCGCCTACACACCGGAAGGCGCGATTATTACAAAGCCGCCGACGGTCGCGCAAGCGTTGCACGGTGCCAAGCGCATCGTGGCGCGTCTGCCGATCGTTGCGTGGCCGATCGTGCACCTGCGACCGGCGGCGCAGCCGCCCCCGAAGACGTCCGTCCGCACCGTCGTGCATACGATCTACCACACGCGTACCGTTTACGTCCGCAACGGCGCTACGCAGCGCGTTGTACAACCGAATCCGAAGCCGAATCCGAACCCGAACGTGAACCCGAATCCGAATCCACATCCGCACGTGCATCTGGCGCAGCGCGTTGCCGTATCGGTCCCGGCGATCGACGTCAGTGTGCCCGCGATTCACGTAAACGTCCCGGCGACGCACGTTGATGTCCCCGGCATCCACGTTCACGTTCCGGCGATCCATGTGGCGCCGGCGATCGATTCACTCACGAAGGCGCAGCTAAGCCCCTACTGCCACTGCAGTAAGCCCGCATACAGCGGTCCGTTTTGCAGCGGCTGCGACCTTACGAACGTCGATTGGTCCGGCAAAGATTTGAGCGGCCGCAACTTCACGGGGTCCAACTTCGCGCATGCGCGCTTAGCGGGTTCGAACCTTAGCCACGCTCAGTTATCGGGTGTCGACTTCGAAGGTGCGGATCTCCGTGACGCCAACTTCACGGGCGCCAATCTGACCGGCTGCGACTTGAGCGGCGCGGACATTCGCGGCGCGCGCTTCGAGGGCGCACACATCTCGGGCTGTGAAGGCGTAAAGCCGCGCGGGCTCGATCAAGCTCAGCTGCGCGTTTGGCTCGCGGGCTGTTCCGGCTGTGATTTTGCCGGCGCTGACTTCCGCAGTATGGATTTACGCGGCGTGCGCGTCAGCGGTGACGACTTTAGCAGAGCCGACTTCCGTGGAGCGGATCTTTCCGGAGCTTCGTTCTCAGGGGCGGACTTCAGTCACTCACTTCTAGCCGGTGCCCGAGTGCGTGGAACGCGCTTCACCGGATGTGATTTCAGCCGCACGGATCTCAGGAATGTCGATCTCAGCGAAGCTGAGCTGACCGGCAGCGATCTATCAAGCGCGATCATGCGCTAGGGAGTCACCGATGAAAACTCTTGCCAGCTTGGCGGCAGCGGCCGTCCTGCTTCTCCTCTGCCCGCTGGCCGCGCACGCCGACAGCGATCCGCTCCTCTCGAACTGCACCGGATGCGACCTCGCCAACGTGGATTGGCATGGGAGAAGTTTGCGTGGTGCGCACTTCGCGGGCACGGACTTCAAGCGCGCGAATCTGCAGAACGTCGACCTGCGCGACGCGCATCTTGCCGGAGTCGATTTTCAAGACACGGACCTACGTGGCGCAGATTTGCGAGGCGCGAACTTAGCGGGCTGCGATCTGCGCGGAGCGCGCTTGCAAGGCGCGCACCTTGAAGGCGCGCATTTCGCCGGCATCGATCTCTCGCGTGGCGCACTCGATCAACTCGACTCGACATCCGCGCGCGCGATCTTAAACTCATGCGCGGGCTGCGACCTAGCGGCCGCGAACCTCGCCGGGCGCGATTTACGCGACATCCACATGGCGGGTTCAAACCTGATCGATGCGGTGCTCGATGGCGCCGACTTACGCGGCGCTCACCTCGCCGGCACGGATTTTAAGCGTGCACGGCTACGCGGTGCGCATCTCGACGGAGCGCACATCGCGGGCGCCAACTTCGAAGACGCCGACCTTTCATCAGCGCATCTCGCGCAGGCGCGATTCATCGGCTCGGATGCGCGGCACGCGAATTTTGCGAATGCGGTCTTGGATGACGCGGCCCTGTGTTACCGGGACTCGGATGGACGCACCGACTGCACGGATCTGAACGGTGCAGACCTGCGTGGCGCGTCGATGCACCGGATTCGCCTTTGCACGCAAGATTCGGGCAGGACGGAACGCTGCGACGAAATCGTATCCCCACAAATGCTGCGCGATCTCGCGCATGCGAACCTTGACGGGGCGTCCCTTTAAACCGCTTTTTTCGCCTTCTGCGTTGCGGAGAACCAACCCGAAAACCAGGCGATAAAGCCAAACCCTAAGATCAAAATCTCGCGCTGCGTGCCGCGTCGGTTGATGAAGCTGTGCACTCGTTGGTTGCGCTCGACGTAATATGGCGCGTAGATATCTGACGCCCGCGTTTTCGGCGGACCAAGCTGTCGGTGTTCCGTGGCTACGACGATAACGTTGATCGCCGTCGCAACGAGCACGAAGCCGAGGATGACGGCATGCCAGGTTCTGAGCGTCATTTGGTACACTCTCTACTACATCCGTGACAAAACTGCAAGACGACGAGCTCATAATTCGAGGCGGGGCAGCCTCCGAGCTTGATGCTGCGTGGACGATCTGGTCTGAAGCGTGTATCGCCGCCGGTCGCGGGCCGGGCTCGGCCGCGACGCTCGGGCGAATCAAACACCGCCTATCGCTAGAGTCGACGGCGTTGTTCTTTGCCGTTCGCGACGACGAGATTGTCGGCGTAACGATGTTAGCACAAGCGTGCGACAAGTTGCGCAAAGGTGCTCCCATCGAAGGACTAGGCCACATCAGCACGGTCGCCGTCAAACCGGCCTTCTGGGGACGTGGAATCGCGCAAGCGCTGCTAGCGAAAGCACTTCGAGAGGCATCGCTCCGCAAATACCGCCGCGTTCAATTGTGGGTCAATGGCTGGAATACGCGCGGGATGCGCCTCTATGAATATCTAGGCTTCAGTAAAACAGCGGATCAGCAGCTCGATGATTACGGAAAAGTCATGCATCGGTATGAGCTCACATTGAAATGATTTTATTGGCCGATAGCGATTCCAGAAATACCGCTGGGTGCTGGTATCGTGGCGGTGACCGCGGTATATGGCGGCGCCAACACGAGCAACGTTGATTGGCTAGCGGTCGCCTGAGCGGTCACGACCATGTTGCTACTGGCGTCAAAGGCGATATACAGTGGAAATAAGCCCTTCTCTATGGCTATTGTCTTTGTTTTAAGGCCAGAGTTCGGATTGTAGACATCTATTTCACTTTCACCGCTGAGAGAGAACGCAACGTATAAATTGCCGTCGGGTCCGGCTGCCATGCCGAAGGAGCCTTGGGCGGGGCCAAAGGATGCGAGCTGTTTGTTTCCTGAAGCGCGTGAGCTGAACTCGGTGATCCTCGAATTTGGACCGTCCATAAACGCGTCGCCGGTCGGATCTGTGGTTACGCCCATCCACGGAAGTGCGGTTGCGGGATCCTGGATTATTTCTGTCGCGGAGGAGCTCGCGTTAACCGGTGCCGCGTAGACCTCGAACGTGTCGGTAGAAAACATTCCGTTGCCTTCCACTGCGGTTACATACAAGTTCCCGCTCGCGTCTAAAGCACAAGCCACGCCGTTATTTGCTAACGTAAAAGAGGGCTGCGGCGACGATGTGATCGGCAGTGTGTAGGCGTAGGTCGAACCGCTGCCATCCATAACGAATAGCGCACCGGCGCCAGCACAGTCCGCGCTACTTGAAGTACCGACCTTGGAAACCGTGAGCGTCGCAATCGGCTGCGCGGACGCCGTGAGCGGAACATTGTAGATCAGCACGTTGGTTTGCTGCGGTGTGTTTTGCGTGACGTATGCATGCTGCATCACACCCGGACCTGGCGGGGGCGGTCCTGACATCCCTGCGTTGTAGCCGCTAGGGCCACCGCACCCCGCAAAAAGAAACGCAAGCGATGTGAAAATCGCAATGTGGGCAACAACTTCAGATCGTTGACGCATCACTGAAAAAATCGGGCTGACAGGATTTGAACCTGCGACCCCTTGACCCCCAGTCAAGTGCGCTACCAAGCTGCGCCACAGCCCGCGAATGCAAAGTGTTACCGAGCAGCCGCGGCGTACCCCTTGTGGATGCGAAAGATAAATGCGGGTCAGATCGATTGGGAGGTCGCGCAATCCTCGCCGAGTGGTAAATTTCAGCGATTTGGCCGACGAATTTCCGAAGCGCTCGGACGCGATAAGCGCTCGACGGACTTGGATAAGCGCCATCCTTTCGACGTCGAAATAGCGCGTGTTCCGCCCGGCGCCGCCTCCTGCCCTTACCATTCGCACAGCGCGCAGTGGGAATTCTTTCAGATCATTTTAGGCACCGGCACCGTCCGCGATTCCGATGGCACAACGCCGATCGAAGAAGGCGACGCATTCTTATTCAAACCCGGCGAGCCGCATCAAATTAGAAACGATGGGCGCGACGATCTTATCTACCTTGTCGTCGCGGATAATCCGATCGGCGAAACGTGTTACTATCCCGATAGCCGCAAGTGGGCGGTGAAGTCACCGGAATATCAGTTGATGCGAAGCGAACCGCTCGACTATTACGATCGCGAGGAGTGAACGCGCCGCTTCGAAAAGCTCAGCGTGACACTAGGGGCTGGCAACCATCACGATCCATTCACCGTCAAGATCGCGCGTGCGTCCCGCTTCTCGCCAACCGCTGCCGCGATAGAGCGCGACTGCCGGCGTATTCCACGGACGCACTTCTAAACGCACCTCGGGAATCTGCATCGCACGCATCGTTTTCATTCCGGCATCGAGCAACCGCCTTGCGATTCCGCGACCTTGCGCGACTGGGTCGACGGCGACATTGAGCAACTGCGCGTCACCTGCGGTTCGAAAACGCTGCCCCTGAAAAAGAAAAAAGACCTTGTTCTGAAACGTGCGCAGCAGGCCGCGGAGCCGCATGTCATATTGTCCGCTTAGCGCTCGCAGCGCCCACCGCAACGCCGCACCCGAAAGAATCGCGCGGCGCTGAACCGCACGAAGGCTCGGAAC
>JAFARW010000196.1 GCA_019245275.1 Vulcanimicrobiota bacterium | reverse complement strand
GGAGAGCGCATGAACGGCTGCGACGCAAAGGGCCAAACGATATCGTTCGATGTCCCCATATCGACTAAGAGTTGGAAGATCCGGCGTTTGGTGCCGGAAAAAACGCGCTCGCGCTTTTCGTGAAGGGGAATCGACATGGCCGCCTGTTTCGCCTAGCGGCCTGCCGGTTCATGGTCAGCGCAAGTCGCCGCGATAAGCAACGGTCCGATATGCGAAACGCACGAAGCCCTTTGCGTCCGCAAATTGCCGGTGCAACGAGAACAAGGCCTCGCGAAGCCGCTCGAACTCAGGCCCCTCTTGTGGCAGATACGACGTGCTTCGCGCGCGCCCGATTATTCCGTCGCGATTAAGCCGTTGTTCGTGGTAGAAGACGCCCTTTGTTACCGCGCTAAATCCGTACTGCTCGAGCGGCTTTTCGACCGGTGCGACATTTTTGCCGCTATCGATGATCCGCGCTTCTTCACCGAAAGTTTGCACAAGGTTAGCGTATGCCGTATCAAACGGGTTCGTGCGGTCGCGGTTATTCCAAGCAAAGGCGACGCGCCCCGGTCGCTTCAAAATCCGATGGAATTCGCGCATCGCTTCGTCGCGCGCGAACCAGTGAAGCGCCTGGAACGCCGTAACGATGTCCACCGATCCGTCAGGTAGATTCGTGGCTTCGGCAGCGCCGTGCTGGTAGTGCACGCCCTCGCATGCATCGGCGGCTCGAAGCATCTCGGCGTTTGGATCGATCGCGATCACCGTTGCTCCTCGCGCTGCGAGCAATCGTGAAGAAATGCCCGTCCCGGCGCCGACATCGGCGACGGTAATTTCACGCTGCTTAAAGCCATCGAAGACAAAATCAAGCACTTCAGGCGGATACGTCGGCCGCCAGCGCGCATACGCTTGCGCATTCTTCGAGAACCGCTCCTTGGGCTGATAAGAACTCAGGTCGATCGCTTAAACCGCGACCTCGGTCAAAATGTACTGCGCGTACCAGCTCGGCCAGTCCGCATCGGCGTGACCCAAGCTCTTCTCAAATTCCGCGTGAGCCGCTTCGGCCTTGCGCAACAGTTGCGCCAAACGTTCTTTCGCGTTTTCTCCAAGATCGATTTGCATTTCGCTCCTTTAGGGTCGCGGGCCGGCTTCGCGGTCGGCCACCTTGGCGAGGTTTTGGACCACGATGAGCGCGATGATCGTGATGACGATCGCATAAATGAACTCCGAAAGGAGCCCGCTGCCCGCGGGGAAGTAGCGCTTAAAGAAGTCCGTGATCGCGGTATTCCATGCCAGCGCCGCAATCAAGCCAAAGGCAGCCGTCGCAAGGGCAATCATCGTTCCAAGGTAGGTCGGCTTCACTTCCATCTCGTCGCTCCTCTGGAATAAGAAAAAGCACGAGTTCATCGTGCTTTTCGCAATCTCCTAAATCGGCGAGCGCTAGGCTTTCAGTTCGATATCGACGCCGGCGGGCAAGTCGAGGTGCATCAGAGCATCCATCGTCTTCGCTGTCGCCTGAAGGATGTCGATCAGGCGCTTATGGGTTCGCATCTCGAAATGCTCGCGTGATTTCTTGTCGACGTGGGGCGAGCGGTTGACGCAGAACCGGTTGATCTCCGTCGGAAGCGGCACCGGTCCACTGACGAAAGCGCCGGTGCGCTTTGCGGTATCAACGATCCGCTCCGCCGATTGATCGAGGACCTTGTGATCGTATGCCTTGAGGCGGATGCGAATCTTCTGTTTAGCCATCTACGTAGTTGCTAGTCCGAGACTGCGGTGACGACGCCGGCGCCAACCGTTCGGCCGCCCTCGCGAATAGCGAAACGCAGGCCTTCTTCGCAAGCGATCGGAGTGATCAGCTCGACGTCCATGGCGACGTTGTCGCCCGGCATGACCATCTCAACGCCTTCGGGCAACTTGATCGTGCCCGTCACGTCCGTCGTGCGAAAGTAAAACTGGGGCCGGTAATTCGCAAAGAATGGCGTGTGGCGTCCGCCTTCTTCCTTAGATAAGACGTACACTTCGGCTTTGAACTTCTTGTGCGGCTTGATGGAGCCGGGCTTCGCCAGCACCTGGCCTCGCTCGATCTCGTTGCGATCGACGCCGCGCAGAAGCACGCCGATGTTGTCGCCGGCGATACCGACGTCAAGCAGTTTGCGGAACATCTCGATACCGGTGACTACCGACTTCTTCGACTGATCCTGAAGCCCGACGATCTCGACTTCCTCGCCAACCTTCACCTGACCACGCTCGACGCGACCCGTGCCAACTGTGCCTCGACCAGTGATCGTGAACACATCTTCGACCGGCATCAGGAACGGCTTATCGACGGCGCGCTCCGGTGTCGGAATATAATCGTCAACGGTGTCCATCAGCTTGTAGACCGGCTCCGCATCCGGATCGTCGCGCTTGAGTGAGCTATTGAGCGCCTTTAGTGCCGAACCGCGAATGATCGGTGTGTCGTCGCCCGGGAACTCGTACTGCGTGAGCAGCTCGCGAATTTCCAACTCGACAAGCTGGAGCAGTTCCTCGTCTTCGACCATGTCGGTCTTGTTCAAGAACACGACGATGTACGGAACGCCGACCTGCTTCATCAAGAGGATGTGCTCGCGTGTTTGCGGCATCGGGCCGTCCGTCGCCGAAACGACGAGGATCGCACCATCCATCTGCGCGGCGCCCGTAATCATGTTTTTGATGTAGTCGGCGTGTCCGGGACAGTCGACGTGCGCGTAATGACGCTTCTTCGTCTCGTACTCTTGGTGCGAGATTGCGATCGTGATGCCGCGCTCTTTCTCTTCCGGCGCGTTGTCGATGTCGTCGACGCTGCGCTTCTGAATCGTCTCATTTTCGGTGGCGAGGCAGTTGATGATTGCCGCGGTAAGGGTCGTCTTACCGTGGTCGACGTGCCCCGTCGTGCCGATATTCACGTGCGGTTTAGAACGTTCGAATTTTGCCTTCGCCATTTTTTCCTTTACTTGTCCTTATGTCGTGCTTTGTGGTTTGGATTTACTTCTTTTTCTTTGGGTCAGACTTCGACGAGCTCAGTCCCTAGGCGGCGCTTTTCCTACCCGCCGATTTGGCGATGATCTCCTCTTCGACCGATTTGGGTGCCTTCTCGTAGTGCGAGAACTCCATTGTATACGTCGCGCGCCCTTGGGTTGCGGAACGCATGTCCGTCGCGTAACCGAACATCTCGGAGAGCGGGACGTTCGCCGTAATGACCTGCGCTCCGCCGACTGCCTCTTCGGTCGACTGAATCAGGCCGCGCCGGCGGTTCAGATCGCCCGTGATCGCGCCCATGTAATCTTTGGGCGTCGTCACTTCCACCTTCATGATCGGCTCGAGCAGTATCGGCCCGGCCGCACGGTTGGCTTCCTTGAACGCCATCGAGCCGGCAATCTTGAACGCCATCTCCGAAGAGTCCACGTCGTGATATGAACCGTCGAAGAGCGTCGCTTTGAAGTCTAAAACCGGATAGCCGGCGAGCACACCGCTCAAAGAGGCTTCGCGCACGCCTTCCTCAACCGGTTTGATGAACTCTCGCGGGATGGCGCCGCCGACAATCTTCGATTCGAAGAGAATGCCGGTTCCGGCATCCTGCGGTTCCAATCGAAGCCACACATCGCCGTACTGACCTTTGCCGCCGCTCTGCCGGACGAAGCGACCTTGCTTCTCAATCGATTTTGTAATCGCTTCCTTGTAAGCTACCTGCGGCTTGCCGACGTTCGCTTCGACGCGAAACTCACGGCGTAAACGATCGAGGATGATCTCCAAATGCAGCTCGCCCATGCCGCGGATGATCGTCTGCTGCGTTTCCTCATCCGTGCGCATCTGGAAGGTTGGATCTTCTTGTGCCAAGCGCGCCAGCGCAACGCCGAGCTTATCTTGGTCGCCCTTCGTCTTCGGCTCGATCGCCTGCGAGATGACCGGCTCAGGGAAAGTGATCGATTCGAGGATGATCGGATGCTTCTCATCGCAGAGCGTATCGCCGGTTCGCGTATCGCTTAAACCGACCGCAGCTGCGATGTCACCCGCGCCGATCGAATCGATGTCTTCGCGGTGGTTGGCATGCATACGCAAGATGCGCCCGATGCGCTCCTTTTTGCCCGAGCGCGGATTGTACACGTACGAGCCTTTGTTGAGCGTTCCCGAGTAGACGCGGAAGTACGTCAGGTTGCCGTACGGATCCGTGGCGATTTTAAAAGCCAGCGCTGCGAACGGCTCATTGTCATCGGGTTTGCGCTCGATCGGCGCGCCGGTCTTTGGATTCTGGCCGACGATCGGCTTGGCGTCGAGCGGTGAGGGCAAAAAGTCGACGATCGCGTCGAGCAGCGGCTGAATACCCTTGTTCTTGAATGCAGAGCCGCAGAGCATCGGCAGAACCGTGCCGTTGATCGTGGCGATGCGCAACACGCGCTTCAGCTCTTCCTCACCGATCGCCTCACCGAGCAAGAACTTTTCGGTCAACGCCTCATCGCTCTCGGAGATCGCCTCGATCAAATCATGACGCCACTTCTCGGCGCTGTCTTTGAGGTTGGCGGGAATTTCCTCGATCTCAACGGTTTCGCCCAAATCATCCTTGTAGATGAGCGCCTTCATTGAGAAGAGGTCGACCACGCCGCGAAACTGATCTTCCTCGCCGACTGGAATTTGAATCGGTGTCGCGCGCGCGCCGAGCCGCTCGCGAATCTTATAGACTGCGTTGAAGAAGTCGGCGCCCATGCGGTCCATCTTGTTGACGAAGATGATCCGCGGTACCCGGTACTTATTCGCCTGGCGCCAAACGGTTTCGGATTGCGGCTGAACCGCGGCCACCGAGTCGAATAGCGCGACGAGCCCGTCGAGCACGCGCAGCGATCGCTCGACTTCGACCGTGAAGTCCACGTGGCCGGGCGTATCGATAATGTTGACGCGTGTATCTTTCCACGTGCAGGCAGTTGCGGCAGAGGTGATCGTGATGCCGCGCTCTTGCTCTTGCGGCATCCAGTCCATCGTCGCGGCGCCTTCGTGTACCTCGCCGAGCTTATGCGTTCGGCCGGTATAGAAAAGGATGCGCTCCGTCGCCGTCGTCTTGCCGGCGTCGATATGAGCTGCGATTCCGATATTGCGCGTTGCCGCGAGAGAGTAGTCTCGGGTGGCCATTATTTACAGCGGCGAGACCTACCAGCGATAGTGCGCGAAGGCTTTGTTGGCCTCGGCCATCTTATGGGTGTCCTCGCGCTTTTTGATCGTCGCGCCGAGGTTGTTGGCAGCGTCCATCAACTCATCGGCGAGCTTCTCTTGCATCGAATGTCCCGGACGCTTGCGCGCAAATTGAATCAACCAGCGCATCGCCATCGCCTGACGCCGGTCCGGCCGAACTTCCATTGGGACCTGATACGTTGCGCCGCCGACGCGCCGCGGACGCACCTCAACGAGCGGCATCGCATTGGAGAGGGCCTGCGAGAAGACGTCCATCGGATCTTTGCCCATCTTATCCTCGACGATTTTGAGCGCGTCATAGCAGATGCTTTCCGCGACGGATTTCTTTCCGCAGAGCATGACCTTGTTGATGAAACGCGCCAGAACTTTCGAATTGTATCTTGGATCGGGGAGGATCTGACGCTTGGGGGCGGGGCCCTTACGAGGCAACTTTAACTTCCTTTTATACTGTAGCTACTTTTTGGTGCGCTTGGCGCCGTATTTCGAACGGCCTTGTTTGCGATTCGCAGCTCCCGAGGTGTCGAGCGTCCCACGGATGATGTGATACCGCACGCCGGGTAGGTCCTTAACGCGGCCGCCTCTGATTAGAACGACGGAATGCTCCTGAAGGTTGTGGCCGATGCCGGGAATATAGGCGGTCACCTCTTCGCCGTTGGTCAGCCGCACGCGGGCGACTTTGCGCAGCGCCGAGTTCGGCTTTTTCGGCGTGATCGTCTTGACTTGAGTGCAGACACCCCGCCGCTGCGGATTGCCGGCAACCTCGAAAGCACGCAAAGGCAGGTCCGGATGACCGGGCTTCGGCCCGGTCTGCACGACGCGGAACGCCGGCGTCTTGACCTTCTTTTGTACTTTTTCTCGGCCCTTACGGACCAGCTGACTAATTGTCGGCAACTATTCCCCTTTGAAGCACACACAAATTCGGCCGCACCGCGAGGTGGGCCGGAACCACGGCATTATAACAAGCGCCGCAGAGAGCGTCAAACGGACTTTAGACGTTCGAACGGGGCCGCCCGATCAGGATCAGCGACGTTAGGATCACCCAAATTGCAAACGGAATGCCACCGAGCAGCAGCGAGCCGGCCCCGCCGAGCGTGAAAAATCCGGATCGAAAAAAGATGCTGATTGAAGCTACCGCGCAGGTCAAGGCGGCAAAGTAGCCCCAGTAGACCGCCCACGCCGGCATGCTGCCGTGACGTCGCGCGCTATGCGATGCGGCAAAGATCGTGACCGCCACCGGCATCAAGAAAAGCGCGTCACCGGCGTTAAAGAGGTCCCAAAGCGTTGGCAGCGCCGCGGGTGCAATGTCAGCGGCGAGACGCGATCCAAGCGCCACTTCGATCAAAGTGACGATCAAGAGAAAAACTGCCGCGACGATCCCGGTCGCTACCATGTAGGCCGGCAGCCCGTCGTCTTCACCTGGGACCAGCCGCAAGAACGCGCGCAACTGCACGATGAACCACAGGAAGAACGCCAGCGCGGGGAAGACCAGCCAGGCCGCGATCAGCCAGCGGACGTGCATACCCGCCAGGTAGGCGGTGATCTCCGACGATGACGCGGACGTCGTGGGCGTGATACCCGTCAGGAACGTCGCGATGATCCCGACGACGACAAATGCGATGCCCGCATAACCGGCGGAGCGCTCAACGCGGACGTTATACATAGCGACTCGAAGGCATTCTCGTCATGGTTCGCAATGCGCCTCCTAGTGGGACGCTGACGTTCCTCTTCACCGATATCGAAGGCAGCACGCGTTCGTGGGAACGTGATGCGGCCCAAATGGCGGACGTGCTCAATCGGCACAACGCGCTTTTAAGCCACGCGATCGATAGCGCCGGTGGTGTGGTTTTCAAAACCGTCGGGGATGAATTTTGCGCCGTTTTTGCAATGCCGGAGAACGCGTTAGGCGCCGCGATCGAGGCGCAGCGACAGCTCGCTTCGTTGATCCCGGTCCGCATGGCGCTCCACAGCGGCACGGCAGTTGAACGAGACGGCGACTACTTCGGCCCGACGCTCAATCGCGTGGCACGCCTGATGGCGATCGGGCACGGCGGCCAGATTCTCGTTTCCGGCGTCACTGCTGCGATGTTGCGAGACGGCATCGCGAAGGCGCAGCTGCGCGATCTTGGCATGCATCGGTTACGCGACTTAAGCGAGCCAGAGCGCGTTTTTCAAGCGATCGTCGATGATCTGAGGATCGATTTTCCGCCGCTACAATCGCTTGACTCGCGTCCGCATAACCTTCCGGCGCAGCTAACGACGTTCGTCGGCCGCGAGGCAGAGGTGCGCGAGCTCGATGATGCGCTCCGCGTCACGCGACTGTTAACGCTGACCGGCCCCGGCGGTATCGGCAAAACGCGGCTCGCGCTCGAGGTGGGGTCGAAAGTTCTCGATGAGTTCCCACACGGCGTTTGGTTCATCGACTTCTCGGCTATTCACGACGCGGAACGCATTCCCGAAAGCATCGCGTCGGCGCTATCGCTTCAAGAGGAAGCCGATCGTACACATTGGGACATCGCTATGTCCTATCTCCGCGACAAGCAGCTCTTGCTGATTCTCGATAACTGCGAGCACCTGGTCGATGGATGTGCCCACCGCGCGAATGAGATTCTTCAGAACGCGACCGCGGTGCGTGTGCTTGCGACGAGCCGCGAACCGCTCAGCGTGCCGGGCGAGCGGTTGTGGGTTGTTCCTTCGCTGCTCGAGGACGGTGCATCGTCGGCCGCATCGATCGAAAATCCGGCGGTACAGCTTTTCATCGATCGAGCGATGCTGACCGGACGGCAGCTCGATCTTAATGGCCCGACGCTGCAGACGATTGGCGAGATCTGTCAGTGCCTCGATGGCATCCCGCTCGCCTTGGAATTGGCGGCATCGCGCGCGCAATCGCTGACCGTTAATGAGATTCTCGGTCATCTGAGCGACCGTTTCAGATTTCTCGCGTCTGGCGATCGCACGCGTCTGCCGCGGCAGAAAACCTTGCGCGGTGCAATCGATTGGAGCTACGAACTTCTCGAGCAGCGAGAGAGCGCGACCTTCGTCCGCACCGCCGTCTTTACGGGAGAGTTTGGGTTGGCGGCCGCTGAGGCGATCTGCGCTGACGGAGATGTTGCAAATGCCGACGTGCTCGATGCGCTCAGTGCGCTCGTTGCAAAGTCCTTCGTCGTGCAGCGGGAACGGGACGGCTCATCGCGATACCGCGTACTCGAGACGCTGCGTGAGTATGGATTTGAAAAGCTCACTGCTCAAGATGAAATCGAAGCGCTCCGCCGGCGACACTTCGACTATTACGTTGCTTATGGAGCTAAGCTCGAGACTCACTTTATGGCAAGCCCACGCGAGGCTCTGCCTTCGATGGACGCGGATTACGAAAATCTGCGCGCGGCACTCGCCTGGGGCTTTGAGTCTTCTGCCGACCGCATGCCAGTGCTTCAGCTCGCGACCGCAGTGTCTAGATATTGGGAAGTCCGCGCGCATGTCCACGAGGCGCGAATGTGGTTTGCGAAACTGCTTGATGGTATAGATGGCAGAGAACCTGAGCCTATCATCGCTTCCGCATTTTCGCGCGCAAGTCGTTTGGCCAACCTTCAAGGCGATTACGCCGATGCGATCAAGTACGGCCGCGTTGCATTGCGAATGCGGCGGCAGCTCGGCGATGAAGCCGGAGTCGCGGATTCTTTGAACGACTTAGGCCG
>JAFARW010000074.1 GCA_019245275.1 Vulcanimicrobiota bacterium | reverse complement strand
TACGCTGACCCAACTGGCAACATTTGAACGCGCGCTCGCGCCGGTGCAGAATGCGCTGACCGCCCAGACGCGCGCAATTCGTCACATCGCAGCGTCCGCTGCCGCAATGCTCTGGCCGCAAACGCGACTCGACATGGTGCGGGTCGGCATCGCGCTGTACGGTTTGTGGCCATCGCCTGCGACGCGCGAAGCCATGGAAGAAAGCGCGCTGACGCTTACGCCCGCACTCTCATACACAAGCTCGCTTGTCGAAATCCGCCGACTCGAGCGCGGCGACCCGGTTGGGTATGGAACGACTTTCCACGCACCGCATGAGATGCGAATCGGCATCGTGCCGGTTGGTTATGCCGAAGGTGTTCCGCGATTGCTTTCAAATCGTGGCGCGTTCATCGTGCACGGCGTTCGCTGTCCGATTGTCGGACGCGTTGCCATGAACATGACGACGATCGACGTGACGGCTGTGCCGCAAGCGCAGCCCGGAGACGTCGTGACAATGATCGGAGCCGACGGCGATGCGATGGTGACGGCGGATGACTGGGCCGAGTGGGCCGACACAATCAACTACGAGATCGTGACGCGTCTTCCGAGCGAGTTACCTCGCGAGTACATTAACGGGTAGATAACTCGGTCACTCTGGGCTCTTCCGTCGACGCAGACTCCATAGACCATGTGCTGAAAGCACGAGCGACAAAAGAGAAACAATCGCAAGCGCGAGGAGCGTCCAGACGAAGAAAAAGGCTCCGCTCAATTGGCCGACCTGGACCCCTGCGAGGCCCCCGGTGCCCGTTAGGTGGGTCACGAAAATGGTCAGCCCTGCTAATGATCCGAGCAGCATGATAATGTGCCCCGCCCGACGTTCGGGCAGCATCAGCGTTCCGTATAGCCAAACTGCAAGGATGGCTACGATAAGGACGTTTGACGCTACGCCTTTTTCCGACCCGTATACGATGTCGTCCACCAGATGAAATGATGCGAGAAGGATCGAGAGCAGCGACGCTACCGGCAACACGAGGTTTTGCTTCACGCAGAAGGCCTTCTTACGCGACGGCTTTGATTGCTTCAGCTAAATCGATGGTGCCGTCGTGCAGGGCGCGACCAACGACACACGCATCGACGTTGGGCGGCATTGCAGATTTCAGTGCCCGAAGGTCGTCGATCGTTTTCGCGCCGCCGCTTGCTGTAACTCGAAAGGTCCCAAGTTCGGCGATCGCTTGCAGCGCCGCGATGTCATAGCCTTCGCCCGTCCCATCGCGTCCGATCTCGGTGTGGATGATGCGACCGACGCCCCACGTTGCGACGCGCTTGATCAGCGAATCGCGAAGCACGACCGTGCCGGCCTGCCAGCCGTGAATGCGAACGTTTTCGCCGCGGGCATCAATGCCGGCGATCACTTTGTCGCCGAGCGCTCCGATGATGTTGCGCGCACTGCGCTCGTCTTCGACCAGGACGGTGCCGAGAATTACGTACGAAGCACCCGCGTCTAAATGCCGCTGAGCATCGGCTAAACTTCGAATTCCGCCGCCCGTTTCGACCGGCACTTCGACGGCTTGGCAGATCGACGCGATCGTCTGCTCGTTTTGGCCGGAACCAAGCGCGCCGTCCAGGTCGATCACCTGCAGACGCTGCGCCCCGTCGGAGACGTAACCGCGCGCCCGCTCCACCGCGTCATCATCGTATTGCGTTTCGGTGCCTGGATCGCCCTGAAGCAAACTCACGCATTTGCCGTTGTGCAAATCCATCGCTGGGATCACGAGCATGGCGTCAGTCGCGCTTTCCCTGTTGGCCGTTTGTTCGCAACTCAACCGGCACGAACGGATGCACTTCCGGGCCGGTGTACGTCGCCTGGGGGCGGATCAATCGGTTATCCGCGAGCTGCTCGAGGATGTGCGCGGTCCAGCCGGCGATGCGGCCGCATGCAAACATGCACGTGAACTCGTCATCCGGAATGCCCAGCGCCGCAAGCGTCGGCGCAGTATAGAACTCGACGTTCGCAAAGATCTTGCGTCCCGGTTTTTGCTCTTGCAGTACTTTCTGCGAAGCGTCTTCGAGGGCGCGCGCGATCTTGTACCAGCGCGAGTTGCTCGTCTCGCCGAGTTGCTTCGCCATCTTCTCCAAGTGCTTGGCGCGCGGATCGCGGACCTTATACTCGCGATGTCCCATGCCCATGATGCGAGCGCCGCGCGCGAGGATTTCCCGCACGTATGTCTCGCTGCGCTTCGGCTGGCCGACCTCGAGGATCATCTTCATGACCGCACTGGGAGCGCCGCCGTGCGCTTCCCCCGCGAGCGTCGCCAATGCCGCCGTGACGGCAGCGTACATATCGGCCTTCGTTGAGGCGGTGACCCGCGCGGAGAACGTCGAGGCGTTAAACGAGTGGTCGGCGAGGAGCACCAAGTACGTATCGAGTGCCTCGGCCTCGCTATCGGACGGCTCCTCTCCGGTGCGCATATAAAGGAAGTTTCTCGCATGCGAAAGGTCGTGGCGCGGCTCGATCGGCTCCAGGCCACGGCGGATGCGATCGAAGGCTGCGACGATCGTCGTCATCTTCGCAATCAACTCGATCGCCGTGTGCTCGTCCGAAACGTGCGTGCCGGTCGGATTTACCGGCGAGAACAGCGCGAGTCCGGATGCAACCGTGCGCACGACGTCCATCGGCCACGCCGTCGCGGGAACGCGCTCCATCGCCATGACGAGCGGTTCGGGCAGCATCCGATGCGTGGCCAGTTCAGTTTGCAGCTGCTGCAGCTCGCTCTTGGTCGGCAGCCGGCCGTACAAGAAGAGATGGCACACCTCTTCGAAGCACGCGTTCTGTGCTAAATCATCGATGCTATAACCGCGGTAGGTCAGCCGTCCGATCTGGCCTTCGACGTTGCTCAGGTCGGTCGACCCGACGATGACGCCTTCGAGTCCGCGGTCGACGATTGTTGACCCAGTGGTAGACATGGGAAGGGGTGGTTTCAGGCTTCGGGGGCTTTTCCATGCATGCGCCCTCGCTGTTGCATTTACAGCGATAAGCCTTGCGAGTTGCGGCTCTCATACCCCGACGCTCGGCGTGGATTTGCCACTCGCCGGGCCGGATGGAGCGCGCGGAATCCTCGCACTTCAGGCCGTGCGTCTTGCGATCAGCGAGCATCGCGGCTATATCTTACAACTTGACGTACGCGATGCTTCAGGCGGTGGCTTCGCCGATCCGCATGAACACGAAGGCGCCGGCGATTGGCGCAATCCCGGATTTGCCGCCAAGAATGTCGCCGCGCTTGCTACGAACGGTGCAGTGATCGGCGTCTTGGGTGGATTTAATGAACCGGTAGCCCGCGCAGAGGCGCGTGTCGCAAGGCGCGAGCACATTCCAATCGTGCTCGCTCCCCGGGTCTCGGACGCCCTCACCGGTTCGCAGCGCGCTCAGTTTGAAGCGGCCTACCGGCAACGCTACGGCGAAGCGCCGGACGACCTCGCCGAACACTATTATGCGGCCACGAAACTCATTTTGGATTGCGGGAGTCATTCGAGAGCAGCACTTGCTGCATGCTTCAGGAAAGGCCAATCAAAGTGGAACCGTTAGATCTCTCGAAAGCGCCGCCGCGCAGCCCAAAGGCACAACTCGATGGGCTTGCGATGCTCCCGCGCACGATCGATAAGCTTCGCGCGTCCCTTCCCGGCGGTAATCTCGGACCGTATCGGATTCCCGGATTTAGCCAGCGCATGCTCGATGCGATCGGTGTCACGGAGGACCAGCTGCGGGACGCCGTTGCAAAAGCCAAGAGCGACGACGACGTTGTAGCTTGGCTGCGCGACAATGCGACGACATCTGCCTATCCCGAATTCACCTCGTACATCACTAAGCGTTCACTCGACGACGTCGAGGATCGCGCCGCTTTCGCGAAGCGCTATCCGATCATCGAAAAGCGGCCGGACATCTACTACCTGGTCGACATGCTGGAGGCCGACGACGCGGAGATGTTCCCGAGCTAATCTAGCCCGCCACGGCTTGCGCTTCGCCGCGCTGCATTGCGAATTCGATCAAGCGTTCAACCAAATTTTCAAACGACATCCCGATCGCGCGGCACTCATCCGGAACAATGCTCGTCGCCGTGAAACCGGGCAAAGAGTTGATCTCAAGGATATATGGGCGGCCTTCATCGGTCACAATAAAATCCGTGCGTGAATAATCGCGCAACCCGATCATGCGATGCACCGAGAGCGCGAGCATTTGCAACCGCGTGCTCAAATCTTCGTCGATTGGCGCTGGGACGAGATGACGGCTGCCGCCGGGCCGATACTTCGCATTGAAGTTGTAGAATTCGTCTTGCGTCGGAATGATCTCGGCGATCGGCAACGCTTCTTCGCCCAAGATGCCGCACGAAAACTCACGGCCAGCGACAAATTCTTCAGCGATTACCTCCGGGAATTCTTTCGCAGTTTCGACCATCGCGGCGCTCCATTGCTCATGCGAGCGAACGATCGAGACGCCGGCGCTCGAGCCTTCATACCGCGGCTTGATCACGAGCGGCAGATCAAGCGCGCCCGGCAAAAGTGGCAACGTTCCGCCCGAAAGATCGAAGAGGTCCCAAACCGGCGTCGGCAGCCCTTCGGCTGAGAGCAGCTTCTTCGTTAAGTGTTTGTCCATCGCGAGTGCCGACGCGCGAAGCGCACTCCCGGTGTATGGAATGCCGAGCCAATCCAAGACGCCTTGAATTTGACCGTCCTCGCCGCCTGGCCCATGCAGTGCGTTGAAGACGACGTCGGGCGCAACTTTGCGAATCGATTCAACGAAGCGGTTGTCGTAGTCGAGCGACTTCGCTTCGTATCCGAGGTTCACGAGCGCCCGCATCACTTCCGAGCCGGAGGCAATCGAGATTTCGCGCTCCCAACTCGGTCCGCCCATAACAACGGCGACCCGCGGTCTACTGTTCATGTTCAGCTACAAAGACGCCGACAAGATGCACTTCCAGCTCCATTTCGATTTCGAAGCGTTCCGCAACCGCACGACGCACCCGCGATAGGAGCGTCGCTACGTCGACGGCGCGCGCGTCGCCCAGATTGTTGATGAAGTTGGCGTGAAGCGGCGAAATCTCCGCGCCGCCCTCGCGCCAGCCTTTCGCGCCGACCGCTTCGATCAAACGTGCCGCCTTATCTCCCGGCGGATTGCGAAAGCACGATCCGGCGTTTGGCAAGGCGATCGGCTGCGTCTCTTTGCGTCGCACGAGCCGGCGCTGGGCTTGCTCGCGAACCGTTTTCGGATCGCCGCGCTCGAACGCCAGCGTCACGCGCGAGACAATCGCGTCGCGCGCGAGCGAAGTGTGTCGATAGTAGTACTGAACCGTCACGGCCGCCGGTTGTGGCTTCGAAGGCGATTGCACCCAAACGCTGCGCACGAATTCACCGATCTCGCGATCCGTGCCGGCATTCATGCGCAAGGAGCCGCCGACGGTTCCCGGGATGCCGACGAGCGAGTCGATCCCGAGTGCACCCTGCGATGCGCCTTTGGCCGTCATCATCGCCATCGACGCGGATGCGCCGGCCTCGATGATGACTTCGCCATTCAGAGTCCTCACCTCAATCGACAAGAAATCGCCGGTGAGACGAAGGACGAGCCCGCGAATTCCACCATCGCCGATCAGCAGATTCGAACCGCTGCCCAAGACGAACCACGGCAGCCGCCGTCGTAAACAGAATCGCATCAGCTCCGCAACCTGCGCTTCATCCTCGCAGACGATCCACGCATCCGCCGGCCCACCGATCTTCCACGACGTGAACGGCGCGAGCGGCTGGTCGAACTGCACGCGCTTCCCGCAGATCGTTCGAAGTTCGGCCTTGTCGTTATCGGTCAGCAAGCTCGGGTGCATCGATACTGCCGTCATGCGATCACCGGCGTGCGCTCTTGTACCTGACTCGCGAGAATGGCCGCGTATTGCGTGATGTCGCCTGCGCCCAACATCAACACGAGCGCGCCGGGTGATGCCGCTTCCAAAATACGCTGCGGAAGTTGATCCAGGCGCTTGATGTAATGGACTTCGGTGCCAAGCGCCTGCAGCGGTTCGCCGATCGAACGTTCGCTGACGCCGTCGATCGGGTTTTCCGAAGCCGCGTAAACCGGAGTTAGGAAAACCGCCTGC
Source organism: Vulcanimicrobiota bacterium (assembly GCA_019245275.1). Taxonomy (GTDB): domain Bacteria; phylum Vulcanimicrobiota; class Vulcanimicrobiia; order Vulcanimicrobiales; family Vulcanimicrobiaceae; genus JAFARW01. Next base: position 1,786 of record JAFARW010000074.1, on the reverse strand, counting down.
GCGCCCCTGAGCGCATCGGCGAATTCATGCGCGAGGTACGCGGTGCGCGTATAGCGGTGGGGTTGGAATGCGACGATCACTTGGCCATCGTGATACGCACGCGCGGCGGCGATCGTGGCTTTGACTTCCGTCGGATGATGCGCATAGTCATCCACGACGCTCAATCGCGGTGTGCGCGCCAGAATCTCGAAACGACGGCGAACGCCTGCAAACTGCGAGAGCGCCTCAGCCACGGCGGCGAATGGAACATCTAGCGTCAGCCCGATTGCAATTGCACCCAGCGCGTTGAAAACATTGATCTCTCCGGGAACCCGCAGCCGTACGTTTCCGATTCGCTTTTTCGCGGCGATGACGTCAAACGTCGAGCCGAATCGCTCGTAGCGCGCATCCTTCGCATGCACGTCAGCGCGTTCCGATAACCCAAATGTCAGCGTTCGCGCGACGCGCGACAATCGCGCTAGGGCTGCGCTCTCTTTATTGTCGACGCCAATCACGGCCACGCCGTCGGCAGGCAGACGCCGTAGGAAGCCGGCGAAAGCGCTGCGCAATCGCGGCAGCTCCTCATCGCTTGCGATGTGATCGTTCTCAATGTTCGTGACTAGCGCGATCTCCGGAACGAGCTCCATGAAGGAGCCGTCCGATTCATCCGCTTCGGTCAAAAACCACGCGCCGCTGCCATCGCGCGCATTGCTTCCCCACTCGATTGCTTCGCCGCCGATCAGTACGGTTGGATCCAAACCTGCGCCGCTTAGCACCGCGGCGGCCATGGCGGTGGTCGTCGTCTTGCCGTGCGTTCCCGCGATTGCAATGCCGCGCCGGCCGCGCATTAAATGCGCGAGCATCTCGCCGCGGCGGTAGATCGGCAACCCGCGCTCGCCGGCAGCGACAAATTCCGGATTCTCAGGGCCGATCGCCGAGCTGATCACGACCGCGCGCGCGCCGTCGATGTTCTTCGCTCGATGGCCGATCGTGATGCGCACACCGCCGGCCCGCAGCTGCTCCGTCAGCCGGCTCTGTTGGAGGTCCGAGCCGCTGATTCGGTCGCCGCGAGTCATCAAGATACGCGCGATCGCACTCATCCCAATGCCGCCGATACCAACGAAGTGAAGGGCGCCTTTCACGCACGTTTTCTTCTGATTCGGGTCAAAGCGCCCCCGTGAGCGCGTGGACGCGCTCGATGATCGAGTCGAGCGCCTGCGGTTTGCTGAGCGAATGCGCTGCTTCGCTCATTCGCTGCAGTGTCGGCGGACCGAGTACCGTGCCGAGCGTGCGCACAAGCGCCTCTGCGTTCAGCTTGGCATCATCGATCACTGCGGCCGCACCCACGCGTTCAAAGCGTTGCGCGTTGACTCGCTGGTGATCTTCGCTGGCGTGCGGGTATGGCACGAGAATGGACGGCAAGCCGACGGCCGCAAGCTCGGCAAGCGTCGCCGCACCGGCGCGTGCGAGCGCAACATCTGCGCAGGCGTACGCATCCATTGGATCGGCAAGAAACGGCAGCACGACGTTTGAACTGCCGAGTTTTTGATATGCACTCGAAACGCGCGCATAGTCGCTCTCCCCGGAAAGGTGAAGCACTTGCCACCCTTCCGGCAGTTGCTGATTTGACAATAACGCTACGACGGCATCATTGATGGAACGCGCACCCTGGCTGCCGCCCATGACGAGCAAGGTTCGCTTCAGAGGATCTAAGCCGAGACGGTGTGCTGCTGCCGCGCGATCGGGCAGTTGCCGCAGCGAAGCGCGAATCGGGACGCCCGTCGCGTAATATTTTTCCGCGAATTCG
>JAFARW010000017.1 GCA_019245275.1 Vulcanimicrobiota bacterium | reverse complement strand
AGGCAAGATTTTCGATCCGGCAAAGCGTTCAAGGGCACCGCATTCGTCCGTTTGCAGATGAGCCGTCTCGGCGCAGACGACTGCTTCATACGGCCGCAGCACCGACGCCAGCGCGATCACGTTTGCGCCAGTCCCGTTGTATGTCAGATAGACATCAGTTTGATTGCCGAAAATCTCGCGAAAACGCTCGATCGTGCGCTGCGTCCAAGGGTCGTCTCCGTAGGCGACCGCGTCGCCCTTGTTTGCGTCGGCAATGGCTTGCAATATCGCTGGATGAACCGGCGCAGCATTATCGCTGACAAAGCACCGCACGATTGCTACGTTGGCACAGGCGCGGCAGCGCGCCGCGAGGGCCGCATGAAGAACACGAAGGGCAGGCAGATGAAGAAGATGATCGCCGAAATTCGGAAGAGGTAATCGTAGGAGATCACCGTCGCGTTCTGCGAGACCATCTGCGTCAGAGCAGATATCGAAGCTCCGTGCGTCTGAGTCACGCCCGCCGAGAGACTTTCATATGCAATCGCGATCTCGCGAGAAAGCAGGGTCGTCAAGATTGCGATCCCGAGACTGCCGCCGAGTTGACGTACGAGCGTCGAGACGCCCGTAGCGTTTGCGAGTTCGGCCCGCGGAACGGAGCCGAGCATGACCGTCGTCAGCGGAACAAAGAGGAAACCGAGTGCAAACCCTTGCAGCGCCCGCGGCCAGAAGACATCCCAGTATCCCGCATACTGATTGAGTCCGCCAAGCCACCAGCAGGAAATGCCGAATCCAATCATGCCGCCTGCGACGAGAACGCGTGGATCAAACAGGTTCAAGATCCGCCCAACGATCAGCATGCTAAGCGCGGTCGCGAGCGCACCCGGCAACAGCGCCAATCCGGTGTCCCACGCGGTAAAGCCGAGCGCGTTCTGAAAAAAGAGCGGCAAGATTAAGTTCGTGCCAAAGAGTCCGAAGCCCGTGACGATACCGATCACATTGCCGATCCAGAATGTCCGTATTCGGAAAACATAAAGGTCAACTAGCGGCTTCGCTTCCCGAAGTTGACGCCACGTGAATACGACGAGCGTGATCGTCGCCACAATGGTCAGCAACCAAATGTTTGTCGCGTTGAACCAGTCGTCGTGCTGTCCACGCTCGAGCACGTATTGCATCGAACTCAGACCAACGGTCAGAAGCGCGAGACCAGCCCAATCCACGGAGCCCGTTGCACGCTTGATATAAGACGGGTCCGGAACGAACATCCACGTCATTAGGAACGCGACTACGCCGATCGGGATGTTGATGAAGAAAATCAACGGCCAACTCGCGTTATCGATTATGTAACCGCCGAGCGTCGGTCCGATTGCGGGTCCGACCATTGCGCCCAGCCCGAAGATCGCCATTGCCGCGCCGCGACGTTCCGGCGGATAGCTTTCAAAGAGGATCGCTTGCGCAGTCGGCTGCAAGGCGCCACCGCCGATACCTTGCAGGACGCGATAGAACACCAATATCCAAACGCTGCGAGCAGTTCCACAAAGGAATGAGGCGATCGTGAAAATCGCGAGCGACGCTGCATAGAATCGTTTGCGCCCTAAGAAAGCCGTTAGCCATCCGTTGAGTGGCATGACGACCACTGAGGCGAGGATGTAACCGGTTGCGACCCATGACACCTCGTCGATCGTTGCGCCGAGGTTTCCACCGATCGTATTCAGTGCGACGTTGACGATCGTTAGATCGACGATCGCCATGATCAGCCCTAGCATCACCGTGATCGTGATCAGGCCGACCGGGGCGTCGGTGCGCTGGCGAAAAATGCTCACGTGCATACCGAGGTTCTTCTCTAGGGGAAGACGCCCTGGAGGTCGTCAATTGAGTGATGCGATGAGCGAGAAGGCCGAGACGCTGACAGTCTACCGCAGGCTGTTCGCGTTTGCCGGGCGAGAGAAGTGGAAACTGCTGGGCGGCTTGCTCTTAGGCGGTCTTTCGTCGCTTGCGACGGTTAGCTACGCAAAAGCTGCGCAGTACGCAATAATCGCCATCGAAGATCGCAGCGTACAGCTGCTAGGATTGCACCGGATACAAGTCCTTGGTTTGGCGATCTTGGGAATCTTCGTGTTGAGCCTCATTAAGAACGCTGCCCAATACGGTGGCGGGTACTTGATGACGTCGGTTGGACAACAGGTGCTGGCGAAGCTACGGCTGGCATTCTTCAGCCGAGTCGAATATCTGCCGTTGCGGGTTTTCGATCAGTGGCGTGCCGGCGAGCTAATGTCCCGTTTCTCAAATGACGGCGGGTTACTGGTCGTCGGCGTTATGCAGTTTCCGCTCTTCGTTCAAGCTGTCATTACACTTGTCTTCGGTATTCCGGTGATGTTCTATTTGGACTGGAAGTTGACACTGCTGATCATTCTGACCGGAGCCGTTGTCGCGCTCGCCGTCAGTCGATTCTCCTCGCTGCTACGCAGTTTTACACAGCACTCTTTGATGAAGACAGCGGATCTCAATGCGATGCTCCAGGAATCGCTCGACTCGATGCGCGTGATAAAAGCGTTTTCGCGCGAACCGCATGAGATCCAGCGTTTTTCCGAGCGTAACGACTCCTTTTTGGGCGCCGCTCTCAAACTCGCGCAAATCTCGATTACGCAAACGCCGGTTGTCGACTTTATCGTGACTTTAGGGATCATCGTGATTCTCGGCGCATCCGCTTATGAGATCGTGCTCGGAATAAAGCGGCCCGATCAGGTTGTGCAGTTCCTGGCCTTAGTGCTCGTTGCCAGCAACCCGATCAACCAGCTTTCGAACTACTACGTCGATCTCAACAAAGCGCGCGTCGCCGCGCAGCGTGTATTTGAAGTCTTAGATCTGCCGATCGAAGAGCCCGATGCGCCCGGCGCGCAGGAGCTGATCTCGCCACGGGGCGCAGTCGCGTTTGAAGACCTGCACTTTGCATACGTCCCGGGGCATGAGGTCTTGCGCGGCGTCACCGCGGACGTCAAGCCCGATAACGTCGTGGCACTCGTCGGCCCTTCCGGCGCAGGTAAGACGACACTCGTCAATTTGATCCCGCGTTTCTATTCGGCGACGTCGGGCGCGTTGCGGGTGGACGGCATCAACGTCAACGATCTCAAACTCGCGAGCCTGCGTGAAATCATTGCGATCGTTCCGCAAGATCCGCTCTTATTCTCGGATACGATCGAACGGAACATCCGTTATGGAAAACTCGATGCAACGCCGGCGGAAGTCGAAGCCGCGGCGCGAGCGGCCAATGCGCACCAGTTCATCGTAGAATTTCCGGAGGGTTACAACACGCTGGTTGGCGCGCGAGGCGTGCGTCTCTCGGGTGGCGAGCGTCAGCGCGTCTCTATCGCGCGCGCGTTGTTGCGCGATCCGCGGATCCTGATTCTGGACGAAGCGACGTCGTCGTTGGATTCGGAATCGGAGGCGCTGATCAGCGAGGCGCTTGGGCGGCTTTTCGTCGGGCGCACGACGTTCATCATCGCACATCGCCTTTCGACGATCCGTCGAGCGACGCTGATTCTCGTGATCGATCGGGGACGTGTCGTCGAGACCGGTACGCACTCCGAACTACTGGCGCGAGGCGGCCTCTACGCATCGTTGCACGAACGCCAGTCGCTCGAGCCTGTGCGGACCGCATAAACGATGGCAAGCGAAGAACGCCTGCTCAAAGAGTTCTATCTCGCACTCGAGGACCGTTTTCGTGGCAGCCCCGAAGTCATCGCGCAACGTCTCTCTGTCTATCTTCCTTATCTATCGCAGACACCGGATGCCAATAAACCGGTCATCGATATCGGTTGCGGCCGTGGCGAATGGTTAGCGTTGCTGCGTGACAGCGGTTACAGCGCGATCGGCGTCGATACGGATGCGGCCATGATCGAACTGTGTCGCAGCCAAGGGCTTGAAGTAGTTGAGGGCGATGCACTTGCAGAGCTCGCAGCGCGCGAAGCCAATAGCGTGCGCGGCGTCAGCGCGTTCCATCTCGTCGAGCACGTGCCGTTCGGCGTGACGCTGCAGCTCTTCAAAGAAATCGTTCGCGTGCTGACGCCAGGCGGGATCGCATTGATCGAAACGCCCAATCCGCACAACATCCTGGTAGGCGCCTGCCACTTTTATAACGATCCGACGCATCTGCGACCGATTCCAAGCCCGCTGTTGAGCTTCGCTGCCGAATATTGCGGGCTGCGCAATCCGCAAGTGCTCTTTTTGCATCCGGCCGATTTTAGCCACTGGATCAGGGAGCAGAATATTACAATGGAGCATCGCTTCAACGATCTGTTCTACGGGCCGCAAGATTATTCGCTCGTCGCTTACAAGTCGTGATGCGATCGCTGCTGATCATGCGTCCGGATGGGAAGACGCGCTACGGCGGCGATACGACTCTGGTCTACGACACTGCGAACGCGTTGCGCGACGCCGGCGTCGACTGCGACGTCGTCGAGTCGGACAATC
>JAFARW010000132.1 GCA_019245275.1 Vulcanimicrobiota bacterium | reverse complement strand
GCATCAGTGGAACGAGCTGCTTACCGTCGCCGGAAAACGATCGCGCAACGAACGTAGCGCCCAATTCGATGGCGATCCCGCAGACGTCGATCGTCTGGTATTCATTGGCGGTACCGCGCTTTTGCGTCGAACCGATATCTGCAGTTGCCGAGAATTGGCCTTTCGTCAGGCCGTAGCACCCATTGTTTTCGACGATGTACGTCATATCGACGTTGCGCCGAATCAGGTGGCAATATTGGCCGAGGCCGATGCTCGCCGTATCGCCGTCGCCGCTAATGCCGAGCACGAGCAGCTCGCGATTGGCAACTTTTGCACCGGTCGCGGCCGACGGCATACGGCCGTGCACCCCGTTGAATCCGTGCGCTTGCTCGACGAAGTACGCCGGCGTCTTCGATGAACAGCCGATGCCGCTCATCTTAGCGAGCTTATGCGGGTCGACACCGTACTCGTAGAGCGCTTTGATCAAGTGGTTTGTAATCGAGTTGTGTCCGCAACCGGCGCACAGCGTCGTCGGCAACCCTTTGTAGACTTCACGACCGAGACCGGCGACATTCAGTTTGGCGGGAGGCGCGTTGCTTGCCATGGGTTACTCCGTAGAGAGCGCGGGCTCGCGCTCGGCTTCTAAGATCGGTTCGATGATTGCGTGCGCGTCGATCGGCACGCCGTTGTAGTGGCGGACCGATTCGAGTCGCGCAACCAAGTGGGTCGGAAGTTCTTGACGCAGGATGCCATAGAGCTGTCCGTCACGATTCTGCTCGACGACGTAGACGCGGTCATGGCGCTGGATAAACTCCGTAACCTCCGTTGAAAACGGCAGCGCGCGTAGGCGCAGGTAATCAAGCTCGAGGTCATCCTCACGCATCCGATCGCGCGCTTCGACGACGGCATGATGCGTGGTACCATACGCAATGATCGCCGCACTGGCGCCGGTTTCATCGACGATCGGTTCCGGAACGTATCTACGAGCGGTTTCGTGCTTGCGCGTGAGCCGGTCCAGGTTGCGCTTCCACACTTCGGGCGCTTCGGAATATCGAGCGTCCTCGTCGTGTCCGGTGCCGCGCGTGAAGAAACCGGCGTTCGGATGTTGCGTGCCGGGCAATGTACGATAAGGAATCCCGTCTTTATCGATGTCGCGGTAACGGCCCCACGACTTGAGCGCGGCTAAATCGTCTGCGCGCAGCACTTTGCCGCGGTGGAACGGCTTGTTCGGATACGGCAGGGGCGTCGTCATCCAACTGTTCATGCCGAGATCGAGATCGCTAAGGACGAAGACCGGCGTTTGAAAGCGATCGGCGAGATCAAACGCATCCATCGTCAGCTCGTATGCTTCCTGGACGGTAGCGGGCAACACGAGGATGTGTTTCGTATCGCCGTGCGAGAGCAGATAAGCGAATTGAAGATCACCCTGCATCGTGCGCGTCGGCAACCCCGTTGATGGTCCGGCGCGCTGCACGTCAAAAATCACGGCCGGCAGTTCGGCAAAGTACCCGAGGCCGGCGTATTCGGCCATCAAGGAAAGGCCAGGACCCGACGTCGACGTCATCGCGCGCGCGCCCGCCCACGTGGCACCAAGAACCATGCCGATTGCCGCGAGCTCGTCTTCTGCCTGAATGATCGCGAACTTTCGCTCGCCCGTCTTTTGATCAACGCGGAAACGATCGCAGTAGGCGATGAACGCTTCGCACAGCGACGACGACGGCGTGATTGGATACCATGCCGCGACCGTGCAACCGCCCATAATGCAGCCAAGCGCCGCTGCGCTATTGCCATCCAACAGCAACTGTCCTTTGGTCTTGCCGTTGAGTGATTTCAGTTGATAGGCCGTCTGCTTCTGAAAATTCTCGCGCGCATACTCGATGCCGAGTCGCACCGCCATCATGTTGCTCTCGACCGCGCTCGCCTTGCTTTTAAATTGCGCCTGAACGGCCAGCTCGACGGTTTCCAAATCGATGCCGAGCAGTTCGGCCAGCACACCGACGTAGATCATGTTCGTCAAATACTTGCGTAGCGCGCCCTGCTCGATCTTCGTCTTCGCGAGCTCCGTAAACGGAACGGAGTAGTACGTGACATCTTTGCGTTCGGTGGTGCCTGCGCGCGCGAAACTTGAATCGTGTACGATTATGCCGCCAGGCGCTACGCCGGGCACATCGTTATGCCAGGTTGTGGCGTTGAGCGCGACAAGGATGTCGATGTTGCGCGTGCGACATTGATAGCCATCGGCGGAGACGCGCACGTCGAACCACGTGGGCAAACCCTCGATGTTCGAAGGAAAGACGTTTTTCGGCGCGACCGGAATGCCGAGCCGGAAAATCGCGTTTGTCAGAACGAGATTTGAGGATTGGCTTCCCGAACCGTTGACCGTCGCGATGCGCAGCGTGAAGTCGTTGATCTTGGTCTCAGCTGTCATCTCTTCGATGATTGTTCTTTATCCGGGGCCGACAGTGCTCTGTTGCAAAAGTCGCAGGTAACAGGGCGTTCCTACGCCGACGGAGCGTCAAACCGGCGCAAATGCGGGAACCACCAAGCCCACAGCGCGATGACGACGAGCGTGCCTACGCCCCCGAGCACGACGGATGCCTCGGCACCAAGCCAAGCGGCGACCGTTCCCGACTCGAACGCACCCAATTCGTTCGATGCCTCAATGAAGACGTTCTCAACCGACGTGACGCGGCCGCGCATTTCACCCGGCGTGCCTAATTGCACGACGACGTTGCGAATGACCATGCTGACCATATCGAAACCGCCGGCGATGGCGAGCGCCAAGAGCGAGAGCCAAAAGAGTTTCGAAACGCCGAAGACGATCGTCGCAACACCGAATCCGGCGACACACCAGTACAGCAGCATGCCGAGCCGATTGCGCAACGGACGCCCGGCGATTCCCGCCGCCACTACCGCTGCGCCGACGCCCGATGCTGCCCGCAAAGCACCAAATCCAATCGGGCCGACATGAAGGATTTGCGTCGCGTAGATCGGCAACAGCGCAGCCGCGCCGCCGAATAATACCGCGAAGAGATCGAGCGAGATCGCGCCGAGCACCACTTTCTGACGCCAGATGTAACGAATGCCTTCCAACGATGAACGCCAGGTAGGCCGTTCCGTGTGTTGGGGCGCATTTGGGTGTAGAAGCGCGAAGCTCAGCGCACCCGCCCCATAAAGCAATGCGGCAAGCGCGAATGCGAACACGATGTTCGCGGAGATCAGCAGTCCGGCCAGCGCGGGTGCTAACACGACGATGACCTGATAAGTCGATTGCGACAACGCTGTTGCGCGAACGAATATGCCGGGGCGGACGATATCGGCAAGCAGCGAGCGTTTCGCGGCGACGCCGGCCGTATGAGCGATGCCGATGAGAACGACCGCACTGAAGTATGCCGCGATTGCGCGTGTGTGCAAGAGTGCGAGTACGACAAAGAGCACCAGGCCGAGCATCTCGGCGACGCTTCCAATTGCCGAAACGGTCTTGCGATCGAAGCGGTCGGCTACATACCCCGCCGGCAAAGCCAACGTCAACGCCGGTACGAAAAGCAGCAGGCCGATAAGACCCAGATCGAAGGCCGAGTGCCGCAGAACGTATACCTGCCAAAAAATCGCCGCCGACTCAATTGCGAACGCGGCTACCGTGCATTGGCGCGCGGCGAAGTAGAAACCGAACTCGCGGTCCGCTAAGAGGCGGCGCAAACGCCTAGCTCAAATGGCGACGGCGAGAGATGTGCTTCCAGGTTACGCCGTTCTTGGATGCGATTCCACGTGTTGAAGCATTGCGACACATAGCCGCGTTGGGCGTCGCGCCGCTGCTGCCCTCGATGCGGCGTCCGCTAGCCACGAACCCGAAACCCTTAAATGCAGACCGCTCGCTGACCGCGATCGAGCATACGACGGCACTTGTCGGCGATGATTTGACCCCGCTCGCAGACGCTACGATCCTGATCGACGGCGAGCGCATCGCAGCGGTCGGCGCGGGCGGCACGATTAACGTTCCTCCGAACGCCTCGCGCATCGATGCGCGCGGTACGCACGCGATCCCGGGCTTATGCGATGCTCACATCCACTTCTTTCAATCCGGCGGACTTTACACGCG
>JAFARW010000109.1 GCA_019245275.1 Vulcanimicrobiota bacterium | reverse complement strand
CTCAGTTCAATTGGTACGCCGGCATCGCCATCGTTAGATAAGCTGCGCCGCGCACGCGTTCTTGGTAGTTCTCTCCTGAGAGCATTCCGAGCGCTGAAGTGTTGACGCCGTTCAGATAGTTCTGCACTTTGGCGACGGCCGCAGCCGACGCGTCGTTCTGCAGGATTGTCCGAATCAAATCGCGCGTCGCCTGCGGAGCGCTCATCGGAACGCTCGTCAGCCAAGTCGAATTCGCCATTATGGGCGCGTTCGTCAGCGCGGTGGCGAAATTTTCCCTGGCGATCATCATTTGCGTCGTCAGCCAACTGCTGCCGCCAGGCCAGCCTGCGACGTTCGGCGGATAGAACAGCACCTGCCCCATCTGCACAAGCGCGCGCTGCGCGGTCGGATCGATTTGATTGAGCCCGAACAGTTTGTACGAACCGACGACGAACTCGACCGGGCTTTTCACGAGCGCGCGATAGGCGCGATCTGAAAAGAAAATGTTGCTGCGAAAGATGCGTGAAAGCACCGGTGCAACATTGAAGTCATTGCGCCGCAGGAGGGCAGCGACGCTGTTGACGAGCGCCGGCTCCGGATCGTTGTAAACGAAGAAATTCAGCAACGACGTTGCGAAGAACCGCGCGGCGGCCGGCTGCTGGAAGATGATATCGACGACGTCGTCGCCCGTGAAGTTCCCGGTGCGGCCAAGGAAACGTTTGAGACCGTCGTCGTGGATCCGCGCGACATCCATGAACTGCCCGGTGCGACGATCGATCGTCCAGCCGGTGAAGGCACGCGCGGACTCGCGGATGTCTTGCTCGGTATAGTTGCCGTGCCCGAGCGTGAACAGCTCCATCAGCTCGCGCGCATAGTTTTCATTTGGATGCGCTTTGACGCTCGTCGCGTTATCGAGGTACAGCAGCATCGCCGGATCTTTCGAGACGCTGCGCGTCAATTCGCGTAGGTTGCCGAGCGCGCTGCTTCGGAAAAGCTGATTCTGCTGGTAGATATACGACGGCCAAACGGCTTTTTGGATTGCCGTGCTCGTGAAGTGGCCGTGGAAGTAAAACGTCATCTTCTCTTGCAGCGGCGCCGGGGTCGTCAGCATGCGCTGCAACCACCACTGCTGCAACGAGACGATCGAGTCACGCGCTTTCATGCGCAGTTCCATCTGCAGCTGCTGGCGCGCCGTTTGATCCATCATCATCGCGCCGGGGCGGCCGCGCGCAAGCGGCAAGAAGCCGCCGGAGTAAGGATCGAAGACGTTATCGGGCTGCGGCCAGTTGGCGGTCGACGGAAAGTGGATTAGCGACCCGACCGCATCGCTCGCGCTCATGCGCGCAAGCCGCGCGATCTCATCCGGCGTGCCGCCGAATCCGGCGCGACGTAAAAGGTGGGCCGCCAGGCGCTGGTTCCATGGTCCGTTGTAAGGCGAGAGGGCCGTCGCCATATCGACGGAGCCCGCGGGTCGATTAGAAGCTGCCATCGTCTGCCATCCTGCGGGAACGATTTGTTCTAGTGTAACGAATTTGCAGCGCTTTTCATCGGCGCAGGCCGCACATCTAACCGTCGATTCACGCACGCGCGATACGACATTAGATAGCGATTAGAGAGGACGGTGCAAGCGAGCGTAGGAAGTCGTTGCGCGCGATGGCGATCTTAGAGACGCGTCTCGACAAGACGAGCACCTCTTACGCTCAAAACCTCGAACGGCTCAGCACTCTGGTCAACGAGCTGCGCGAAGCGCTTGTGGCGGTGCGAGCCGGCGGCGGACGCGAAGCGACCGAAAAACATCGCAAACGCGGCAAATTGCCGGCACGCGAACGAATCGACCAGTTGATCGACCCGGGCGCGCCGTTCCTCGAGTTGAGCCCGCTCGCCGCCAACGGAATGTACGAAAACCAATGTCCTTCGGCCGGCATCGTCACCGGCATCGGAGTGGTCGAGGGACAAGATTGCATCATCGTTGCGAACGACGCGACCGTCAAAGGCGGCACGTATTACCCGATCACCGTCAAGAAACATCTGCGCGCGCAGGAGATCGCCGAGCAAAATTACTTGCCGTGCATCTACCTCGTCGATTCCGGCGGCGCGTTTTTGCCGTTGCAGGCCGAAGTCTTTCCCGACCGCGAGCATTTTGGGCGCATCTTTTACAATCAAGCGCGCATGTCGAGCAAGAAAATCCCCCAGATCGCGGCCGTCATGGGTTCGTGCACGGCCGGCGGCGCGTACGTACCGGCGATGTCCGACGAAACCGTGATCGTCAAAGAACGCGGCACGATCTTTCTCGGCGGCCCCCCACTCGTCGCCGCTGCGACCGGCGAGCAAGTTACGGCTGAAGAGCTCGGCGGTGCGGATGTGCACACGCGGATTTCCGGGGTCGCCGACCACTTCGCAAACGACGATCTGCAAGCCCTTGCAATCGTGCGCTCGATCGTCGCGAACTTACATCGCGAGTTACCCCGCTGGTGGGATACGGAAGCGTCGCGCCCGCCCGCGTATGAACCGCAGGAAATCTACGGCGTGATTCCCAGCGACCCGCGCGTCGGCTACGACGTGCGCGAAGTGATCGCGCGTCTCGTCGATGGCTCCGACTTTGCCGAATTCAAAGCACGCTTCGGGACGACACTCGTTTGCGGTTTTGCTCGGATCGAAGGCCACCCGATCGGCATCCTCGCCAACAACGGCATCTTGTTCAGCGAAAGCGCGCACAAGGGCGCGCACTTCATCGAGCTTTGCACGCAACGCGGAACGCCGCTGCTCTTCTTGCAGAACATCACCGGCTTTATGGTCGGAAAGGAATACGAGAATCGCGGCATCGCGAAGGACGGCGCCAAGCTCGTCACCGCGGTTGCGTGCGCCGAAGTTCCAAAGTTCACCGTCATCATCGGTGGCAGCTTCGGTGCGGGCAATTACGGCATGTGTGGGCGCGCATATTCGCCGCGCCAACTCTGGATGTGGCCCAATGCACGCATCTCGGTGATGGGCGGAGCGCAAGCCGCGAGCGTGCTCTCGACCGTCAAAGGAGACATGACGCCGCAAGAACGTGAGAAATTCGAGCGGCCGATTCTCGAGAAGTACGAGCGTGAGGGAAGTCCGTACTACTCGACGGCGCGGTTATGGGATGACGGCATCATCGATCCGCTAGATACGCGTAAAGTCATCGCGCTCGGCTTACAAGCCGCGTCACATGCGCCGCAACGCGAAACGCGTTTCGGCATCTTTCGGATGTGAGTTCGATGCGGCGTAGCGTCGGGGTGCTTGCGTTCGCGATACTACTCAGCGCTTGCGGTGGCGGAGGAGGCGGGAGCACGCCTTCGACGCCGTCCGGGCCGCCGAAAATCCCAACCGGATTCAATAATGGCGTGCTTTACGATGCGCTCGGCGACAGCGTGACGGCCCCGTATCCGTCTCCGAATCAGAACATCGTGACTTTTCCGCAAGTCACCATCAGTCTGTCGGGCCTGTCAATCGCATTGCACGACCTCGCCGACGGGCACTCCAATTTCATTTCCTCATACCAGTCGTGCCATTCGGGCGCGAACGGCTCGATCAGCGCCCAGATCACGCGGATGGATGTGACCAGCGGTTTCGCCACAATAGAAATCGGAATCGACGAAGCGTCGGCGCGCGCCGAAGATGTTCTCGAGTGGCAATGCCGCCAAGCGACGGCTGCGCAAGATGCCGCCGCGATGTTAAGCGCCTATCAGCAGGCAATCGCGCAGATTCACTTGATGGCGCCGTTAGCGCAAATCGTCTTGCTGAACGATGCGAACATCACACATTTTCCATGCAGCAATCCCAATGATCCCATCAACTTTCAGGTCATTTGCACGCCGCCGTACAGTGCCTGGTACGTCGCGCTGATCAAAGGAATCAACGGGCTTTTTCAGCCGAATGGCGCGTTAGCTGTCGCCGATGTCGCTTGCGACGCCGCGCTCTACGATCCGAACAACTTCGTCGGTACCGGCCTAGGCGGTCTCCATCCGAATCAAACCGGCCAAAACATCATCGCGCAAAAGCTGCTCGATACGATCCGTAATCCGAATGCGCCGCCGCAAGCGGATTGCGCATACCTGCACTAAGGTTTTAGGGACGAGGGGTTTGTAGCGCTCCCGGGCTGGGCAGCGGTGATTTGAAAATCGAGGCCGGGCTCGGCGTCATCTTCGGAATCGGGCCGATAACTCGAGCCCGCGCCATGCCGCGCACGCCCAATTTGAAGTAGGCCGGATGCAACGTCCATCTTCCCGCGCCGTATGCCAAGATTGCGCGCGCCTGCGCTTGCGTTGGACAACACAAAGCCGCAGTCGCATTGTAGTAGGGACCGCTTAGCACGATCGTGTGTCCTTGAATCTTCGCCGACAAATCACACGGATTCGAAACCTGGGCGGCAAGTCGAATCGTCCCATGCACTGGGTCGGCGCGCAGAATTGAAAGCGCCGTGCTGCCGCAATCGGCGCCCGCTTGGTGAACGAGAACGGCCGCCTCTTGGCGGCCGGATGCCATAAACTCGGCCTTGCCGATCAAATGAACGTCAACCGTCGGCAAGTAGAGCGAACCGCCCGGTACCGCTTCACGGCGCGGCACAAGCGCGAGCGCGTCGTTCTTGGACGGCGATTGATAGATCTCCCCAAAACCCGTGGCGCGTTGGGCGTAGATCGTTACATACGGCTGCCATTGCGAATTGTTGAGGCGGAGTCGACTGGCGACGATTTCGTAGCGGCCGTTCATCGCTTCGCCTGCGAGATACGCGGTGATCGTGTGATCGACCATTCCGGGCGGAGGCGGATTCAACGGCACGCTTAGTGCAACGGCAACGCTCGCACTCGCAATAAAGAGCGTGCAAAATAAGCTAAATGCCCGCGTACCATTCATAGCCCTGATCCTCCCAGTAGCCACCGTTGCCGGAAAAAATTGTGGCAAACGAAGCAACTACCTCTATGCGGGCAACCCATTTCGCGCTCTTATAGCCCAACTGCGTCGGAACGCGCAGACGCAGCGGCGCTCCATGATCGGCGTCGATCGGACGATCGTTGAGATCGAGAACCAGCAGCGCCTGCGGGTGTCGGGCTTGATGCAAGTTCAAGCTCTCGTAATACGGCAGACCTTCGGGCGAGCGGTCCATGCAGTGGAAGATGACGTAGCGCGCCTGAGTACGCGGCTGCGCAAGATCCAGAACATCTCTCAATTGCACGCCACGAAACTTCCCGATTGCGCTCCAACCCTCAACGCAATCATGCCGCGTAATATTCGTCTGCAGCGGCATACTGCGAAGTTGCGCGAGCGCTAAACGCTGTGGCCGTTCGACCGCGCCGTCGACGATCAAATGGTAGGCGCGGTAATTGCCGTTCATCAGCGTTGCGTACGCAGAGTCCATCGGCGTGTCGAATCCATTGACACGGAAGTTCCAATCGATATCCGATTCCGCGTACTCTTTGGCGAGGCCGCGCGTTCCGAGCAGCGCGTGATTGAGTGCTTCGGCGCTGTTCAGCACATCGTGAAAACGGCTGTCGTTCAAGCGCGTTCCGATTGCGCCGCAGCCAGCAAGCGCTGCAGAGAGTGATGACGCGATAAAGAGTCGTCTTTTCATATGCCGGTTCCGTCGTGCGCGCCCAAACGATACCAACCGGTGATCATCGAGCGCAAATGGTTGATTACGCCGGTCGTCGTTACAAGCACGAGGTGCGTCACGAAGAATCCAATCAAGAGCAACATCAAGACGAAGTGCCACAGTCGCGCAAATTGCCGTCCGCCGAAGACGACGGTGATCGGGTGAAACTGCGCATCGAATGACGGCGAGAGCGCCAGCCCCGTCAAAATCATGAGCGGCGCCAGAACGAAAAGCACGGTCGTGTACGCCAGTTTTTGCAGCGGGTTGTATTTGCCGTGCGGCGGCGGATCTTTGCGCAGGCGCAGATAGTAGAGTTGCATCGGCAATAACTTCGGAATGTCGGCGCGCTTCAAAATCAACTCGCGCAAATCGCCGCGCAGAATGCCGACGATAACGTAAAGCAGACCGCTGATTACCATGATCCACGCGAAAAAGAGATGCCAGCGACGGCCGTCAGCAAGCGCTTGATACGATGGGATCGTCAACCATCCGGGAAACGCGCGATCCGTTTTGCCGCCCATCCCGTCGTCGGTGTAGCCCAGGAATCCCGTCGTCGTGAAACGATGGCCGAAGATCGTCGTGATACCTTGGTGCGAGTCGGTGGAATCGATCGATAAGACGCGATGCGCCGGATTGCTCTTATCGGAAGCGTCGAGGTAGGGGGCAGCGTTGAAGATTTGCAATCCGCTGCTGATCAGCGCCAAGAACGCGAGAAAGAACGCCCAGTGCGTTAGGCGGGTCGCAATCGAGTGCCGGTATACCGTCGGTCGCTGCGCCATCGTGCTGCCTATCTTAGCATAGGCGGTTGCGCGCGGGGCCGAGAAACTCGCGCGCAATGTCCCACCCGATTCTTGAAATCTCTGTATCGGAAGCGGTTGCGCACGTCACGCTGAATCGCCCCGATGTACGAAACGCGTTCAACGCCGAGCTCATCGCCGAATTGCAGCGCGCGTTCGAACGGCTCGGGAACGATGGGACGCTTCGCGCCGTAATCCTGAGCGGCGCGGGCAAGACGTTTTGCGGAGGTGCGGACATCAATTGGATGCGGGCCTCGCTTGAACTCTCACGTGAAGAGAACGTTTCAGACGCCAAACGGATGTCGGAAATGTTTGCGACGATCGATCGCTGCCCTCGGCCGGTCATCGCCCGCATTCACGGCGCGGCCCTCGGCGGCGGCGCGGGTTTGGTCGCGGTCTGCGATGTCGCAATCGCCTCAAACGATGCGCAATTCGGTTTCACAGAGGTAAAACTCGGCATCTTGCCGGCGGTTATTTCGCCGTTCGTCATCAGAAAGATCGGCGTTTCGCATGCGCGCGCGCTGTTCTTAACCGGCGAGCGTTTTAGCGCGGAACGTGCCGAAAACATCGGCCTCGTGCACGAGGTCGTGCGCTTTGAGGATCTCGATACGGCCGTAGACCGCGTCGTCGATGAGATCAAAAGCGGCGGCCGGAATGCGATTGCGGTCGCCAAGAAAACGATCGCTGAGGTCACCGCCCGCCCCGAAGACGCACGCGAAATTACATCTCAAGCAATCGCGCAGCAGCGTACGAGCCCTGAAGGTCAAGAAGGGCTGCGCGCCTTCCTCGAGCGCCGTAAGCCGAACTGGACCGAATGATCCGCCGACTACTCATCGCCAATCGCGGCGAGATTGCCGTCCGAATCGCTCGCGGCGCACGCGAGCTCGGCGTGACGCCCCTCGGAGTGTACTCCGAGGCCGACCGCGACGCGCTCCACCTCGAGTTCATGGCAGATTCGGCGTGCATCGGCCCGGCTGACGTGACGGCTTCCTACCTTAATATAGAAGCGCTTCTCGAGGCGGCCCGTGTCTTGAAGGCCGATGCGGTTCACCCAGGTTACGGCTTTCTCTCGGAGCGTTCCGAGTTTGCGAAAGCCGCGCTCGACGCGGGGCTCATCTTCGTTGGTCCGTCGCCCGATGCAATGGAAGCGATGGCCAGCAAACAGCGTGCCAAGGCGCTCGCGCGCGCGATCGGGGTTCCGGTCGTGCCCGGGTATGACGGCGCGGAGCAGGGCGCAAAACGCTTGAGATCCGAAGCGGAGCGCATCGGTACGCCGCTCTTGATCAAAGCGAGCGCCGGCGGCGGTGGGCGCGGCATGCGGATCGTCAATGATCTCGCCGATTTCGAAGAAGCGTTGCAAAGCGCTCGACGTGAGGCGAAGGCGGCGTTCGGCGACGACACCGTGCTGCTCGAGCGCTACCTGCAGAGCCCACGGCACATTGAATTTCAAGTGCTGGCGGATACGCACAGGAACGTCGTGCATCTTGGAGAGCGCGAATGTTCGATCCAGCGCCGCCACCAGAAAGTAGTCGAGGAAGCACCCTCGGTCGCATTATCGGCCGATGTTCGCGCAGCGATGGGTGATGCTGCGGTGCGGCTCGCGCGCGTCGTTAACTACGTCAACGCGGGAACGATCGAGTTCATGGTCGATCGCAACGGCGACTTCTATTTCTTGGAGATGAACACCAGACTGCAAGTCGAGCATCCCGTCACGGAGTCGGTCTACGGCGTCGATCTC
>JAFARW010000046.1 GCA_019245275.1 Vulcanimicrobiota bacterium | reverse complement strand
ACCGGATCACGGGGCTCAAATACTTCAACGTCTTCGGCCCAAACGAACAGCACAAAGGCGACATGCGCAGCGTTGCTCACAAGGCGTTCGGACAAATTCGTGACCGCGGAGTTGTCCGACTGTTTCGCAGCTACCGTCCCGATTACGCAGACGGCGAACAAGAGCGGGATTTCATCTACGTCAAAGATGCGGTCGACATGACGCTGCATCTCGCGCAAAATGGCGCGATGGGCATCTACAACATCGGCTCCGGCACGGCACATACGTGGCTCGAGCTGGTGCGACCGATTTTCTCCGCGCTGCGCGTTCCGGAGCGCATCGAGTTCATTGACATGCCGGCAAGCATGCGCGACAAATATCAGTACTCGACGAGAGCCGAAATCGACCATCTGCGCGCCAGCGGCTACACGAAGGCCGTTACGCCACTTGCGACGGCCGTTACCGATTATGTCAGCAACTATCTGCGCGACGACCGCCGGCTCGATCCCACTGCGGTGCTCGTCTCATGAGCACGCGACAAGAACGCCGGCGTCACGCGCGTCTCGGAACGCCCGGTCATGGCCCGCCGCGCCGCGATCCGATGCGCATCGTCTACATCGGTTTTGCGATCGCAATCGTCTTGATCGTGGCCGGTTTTGGCGCGCTGCGCTGGAAGCAGGGGCGCGACTATGCAAATGCGGTCGCGACGCCGACTCCCGGACCCAATGCGAGCCAGAAGCCGATTACGTTGACCGATCAAAGTGTTGGAAAACCCGCGTTCGCACCCGGCGACAATAAGGGCGGCGGCGCGGGCGGCCCGGTTGACAGCATCCAGTGCGAAGCGACGGAGCAAGTGACGATGCATATCCACTCGCACCTCACGCTGTTCGTTAACGGAAAGCAGCTCCAGATTCCGCAGTACATCGGTATCGTGCCGACCGGCAACAACAGCGTGTGCCTCTATTGGATTCACACGCACGATCCGAGCGGCGTGATCCACGTTGAGGCGCCGGAAATCCATCAATATACACTCGGAAACCTGTTCGATATTTGGGGCGAGGACTTACGCTCGAATGAAGTTGGGCCATATCAGGGGCCGGTAACGGCCTTCGTTAACGGCGGAAAATACGATGGCGATCCGACGCAGATTCCGCTAAACGCGCATCAGCAGATCACGCTTGAAGTCGGCACGCCGATCGTACCGCCTCCCAACTACGCATTCCCCGCCGGCTTGTAGCGCTTCGCGCGATAAGAGCGGGCGCAATTGTGTCACGCTGAGCTTGTCGAAGCGCAGCGACGATCACGACGCTTGAGACGCTCGCCGCATCATTGAGTAACGTGTAGTGTCATCGCATTCGAAGTTAACCCAACGTAGCTTTGGTCTTCTGAACGACGCACGTCCCGCATGCTAACGGTCACTAGATACGTTCCTGGCTTCTCGATTGGGACATAGTCGTCAAGCCGAAACGTCAAGAACCACGCCTGTCTGGGCCCCACGCGCATGTTCAGGCCGTATATACCCCCACCGCCTCTCGGAACCTCAAGTTGCGGAAGCATCTTTCCGGAAGACGTATCGACGACTCCGAAACTGTAGTTGATGCCAGCGTCGCCTCCCATGATGTACACATCGTGCGACGAAACATTGCGGATCTCTATAGTAAGCTGAATGGGTTGGCCGAGATCAACACGGGGCGACTCAGTATACGCAGCGAGCGCTAAACCATTCTTCGCTGGTCCAGATTGCCTAGAGGACCAAGGTTTAAGGTCAGCCGAGACGGCACCAACTGCAGCCGCTGCAAACGCTAGGCACATCGGGGCTGCTATCAAACGACGGAGCATCGATTGTGGTAGCGCTTGGATTTTGAGGTCAGTGACCGTCACGATGACGGTGGCGCTTCGACAAGCTCAGCGTGACACAGACTTAGGCGCCGGCGGCTGTGATGATTAGATCCGTGCCGTAAGCGAAGAGGAACCCAAGCGCAAGCCCGATCACGCCGACTTCAATGAAACCGACCTTGCGCGCGACGTTAAGCATCTCGCTGATCACGAAGATGATCGCGCCGGCCGCAAGCGTGAGAAAGAGCACCGACAAGGTCGGCGAAACGAGCACGTAGCCGACGATCGTGCCGACGAACGTCGGCGCGCCGCCGATAATACCGGCCAACAACAAGAACCGCCACCGCACTGCCGGCAATTGCACGAGCGGCGCGGCGATACCGAAGCCCTCCGTCGCATTGTGCAACCCGAACCCGATGATCAGCATCAGCGCAAGTTGGATCGCGCCGATTGCAGCGG
Source organism: Vulcanimicrobiota bacterium (assembly GCA_019245275.1). GTDB lineage: Bacteria > Vulcanimicrobiota > Vulcanimicrobiia > Vulcanimicrobiales > Vulcanimicrobiaceae > JAFARW01. The sequence continues at coordinate 9,490 of JAFARW010000046.1, read as the reverse complement.
ATTGTCCGATCGCAAGTCCTTCAGCGAAATTGTGCATGCCGATGCCGGTCGCAATCAGCAACGAAAGCATCAGCGGGTTTTGCGAGGCGCCTTCCTTCGCGCTTTGCATGAACGAGCGCGTGCCATAAACTAGCCCGACCAAACCGACACCGATTCCAAGCACGAAGACGATCACGAGCGTGATGAAGTTGTTGTAGTCGCCGCCGCCGCTCTGCGCAGTGCGCAGCGCTTCCTCAATCGGCTCCGATGCTTGTTTGATGACGTCGAAGAGCAAGAAAAACAGCACACCTACCGCGAGCGAGTTCAGCAGCGACATGACTTGCGGCGCGACGCGCCGCAGCTTCGCGATCGGCAATCCGAGGAAAATCGTAAAGCCGGCTATCGCTCCAAGCAGAATCGTCGTCCAAAATGAAAGCTGGCCGCGCGATCCATGCGAGTAGCCGCCCATCGACATGCCGAGCATTGCCAGCGTATCCGGCGTGCCGGAATAGTGCAGCGCCGTGATCAGGCCGCCCGGCATCACGTTCCCGTTCATCATGTGGTCGAGCACGTGGCAATGCAGCAGCCACGTTCCAGGATTCGCATCCGCCTTGACGAGCGTGTCGACCGTCTGGCCGGGACCGATCAAGACGGTGTTCTCAACATCATCGGTCAGCACCGGATTGCCATCGCGCGCGATGATGCGCATGCGATGGCCGTGCAAATGCATCGTGTGAAACTCGGTACCGCTGATATTGATGAAGCGTAGCCGAATCGTCTGGCCGCTCTTTACCTCAAGCGGGTGCGTCAGCGGATACGACTTGCCGTTGAGCGAGAAGAAATTCTCAGTGTCACTGCGGATCCGCCAACTCGAGATCACTTCCAAGTAATCGTGATCGACTTTGAGCGGTTTGCGGTCGTCGATGATCACCGCGCCGTATAGCCCACGATCCAGCTGGTCGAGATCGTTGAAGTGCGTATGGTAGATGTACGTACCGGGCCGCACAGCAGTGAAGCGGTACGTGAACTCGCCCTGCGGCGGGATCGGCGCTTGCGTTACTCCGGGGACGCCGTCCATGTCGTTCGCATCCACGAGACCGTGCAAATGCACGACGGTCGGCTCAGGCAACTGATTGTGCACGACCAGCTCCACGCGATCACCGACGCGCACACGAATGACCGGTCCCGGAACGACGCCGTCATAGGTCCATGCGCGAACCGTCGTGCCTTTGGTCACTTCCCAATCGACGACTTTGGCCGTAATGTCGAAACGCTTCGTGCCGTCGGGCATCACTTGCGGGTGTAAATAGATCAGACCGTCGCCGGATGGGGCCGGCAATGCCGCCTGTGCGGAAACCGCGACTGCTGCGGCGCCAAAAAAGATGACCAGGCTCGCAAAAATGCGCGCCATCTTGGCCGGACCGCCCGAAAAACATCTGCCGAACATCAGTTAGGTACGCCTAACTTAGCACAGCGCTCTGCAGCGCGCCAAGTGCTGAGGCCCCGCAGCGGGGAAAGAGGGCCCAAGACCGATGGGAGCTGCACGTAAGCCGATAGAGCCGCCGACCCCCGAGCAGACGGCCTTCTTAGAGCGGGCAATTGAGCAGTACGGGAAGGCGACCTACAATTTCGCGTATCGGTTGACCCGGAACGAGGCGGACGCGCGGGACCTCTCTCAGGAGGCCTTCATCCGCGTCTATCGGGCCTGGCGGAGCTTCGTGCCGGGGACCTCGTTTCTCTCATGGATCTACCGGATCGTGACCAACCTTTACCGGGATGAACTTCGGCGCAAAAAAGGACGTTTCCAGGAAGAGATACCTGAGGACAATGTGCCGCAGGCGTTCGGGGGAGATAGGCCCCTCGCGGTCACACCGATTGAAGACTACGTGGAGGGCCAGCTCAGCGAGTCGCTGTCGCGCTCGCTCGAGATGCTCTCACCCGATCAGCGTGCGGTCGTAGTCCTGGCGGACATCGAGGAGTATAGTTATCAAGAAATCTCGGAGATCATGGGCTGTTCGATCGGGACCGTGCGATCCCGATTGCACCGCGCGCGCGCACTTTTGAGGAGACTGCTAACGCAGCAGAAACAACAACGATGATGCAACATCTGACGAACGACCAACTAATCGACTACATCCACGGCGCCCTAAAGCCGGCGGATGATGCTACCGTGCTCACGCATCTCGAGTCGTGCACGCACTGCTCCGACGAATACGCCACAGAAGTCCGCGTCTCAGAGATCCTGCGCGAGCATGCGGCGCGCGAAGAGCGTGAAATGCCCTCGACGATCAAAGCCAACGTCTGGGAGTTGATCCGTCAGGCACAGCCTTCGTACGGGCAGCGCTTGCGCGCCTGGCTGCGTCCGGCATATCTGGTTCCGGCAGCCGCAGTGATCGCGGTCGCGGCCTACTTCGGCCCAACCTATCTCGGGCATCACGGATCTCCGACCTTGATCGATGCCGCGTACTACCTTCAGGATCATGCCGCCATAAACGGCAGCGTTCCGTTTGGGGATCGCAGTGAGGCCGCGCCGGCGGAATTCCAGTCCAATCTCTCTGCGGACCAGACCGCATCGATTGCGGTGCCCGTCGCGTATGACGCGAATGGCCCGCAACACTAAAGCACTCATTGTCCTGACGCTCGCTGCGCTCGCAACGGGCGTCCAAATTGGAAACGCGAACGCGGAAGATGCTTCGGCACTCTTGCGCGCGAGCGTTGACGCGCCGGCCCACATCTCTTACGCCGGCCAAGTCGAGAATGTGCGCTTCGGCAATACGGGCTCAGAAGCGGCGATTTATCGCATCGAACACCGCGCTCCCAACCTGACCCGCCGCACGTATCTCGCGCCGGAGTCGCTTTACGGCGATTGGACAATCACGCGTGCTGCACAATCCTATAGCGTTGACATCAAGAATCGTAAGGTGATCGTCGCATCAAACGCCGCCGTCGACGATCAAGTGGCCATGAACGACAACTTCGGCTTGCTGCGATCAAACTATCTCGCGCTGCCCGGTCCGTCGGAAACGGTTGCCGGCCGCGCGACTGCGGAAATCGCCCTAATGAATAAGTACACGGGGCAAATCATCATGCGAGTGTGGATCGATAAGCAGACGCATCTCGCATTAGAGAAAGAGAGCTACGCGGCCAACGGATCGGTGCTGAGCCATATGCGCTTCGAGCAAGTAAGCTACGAAAATGATTTTCCAAACGCAATCTTTGACGTGCCGCACTTAGCAGGGTATGCGATTGTGCCGGGCATCGGCCATGGCGCACTGTCGCGCGACTTTGCGGGGATCGTCCGGACGGTCGGGTTCGATGCTCGCGGGCCCAAGTATCTTCCAGAGGGCTTTGTTCCCGTCCGTGGCGATGTTTCCGACGTCAAAGGGATTCCGACGCTGCACGTCTTGTACTCCGACGGCATTCGTACGCTTTCGCTGTTCGAAAATAACCGCGGTGCCGCCGTCAATTTAAGCGGCTACAAAGTGCAGACGACGCGTTTTGAAAACCATGACGCGCAGTACGTGCAAGATGGGCCGACGACGCTGTTGACGTGGGCTGAGGCCGGATTGCATTTCGCGCTCGTGGGCGAACTCTCACGGGCGGAACTCGCCCGCATCGCCGCTTCCGTAGTTCTTTAGGCCCACTCTTCGAGCAATAAGCGCTGGGGTTCCGGGATCGCGGTTTCCGCCGCACCGCTGACAGCGACTTCGCGAGCATCGACCGCCTCACTGATGCGCATCACTGATTCCGCGAGCCCATTAAGATCGTAGCCGCCTTCTAAGACATACGCTACGCGACCATTCGAGTGGTCGGCAGCGATCCGGTTGATCAGGCGCGCCAGATCGGTTGCGACAGCCGGCGCGACGTTGAGGTCGCCGACGATGTCGCCCGCAATGTAATCGAAGCCCGCACTCACGACGAGCAGGTTGGGGCGCACACGCGCGGCCACCGCGGGCAATATCCGCTCCCAAAGTGCGACAAATGCCTCGGAGCCGAAGTCGTGCATTGTTAACGGAATGTTTGCGACTGCATCGTCCCCTACGAAGTAGTTTTCAGCCGGACCACCAGTGCCGGGATAAGCCGGATACGCATGCGTCGATACATACGAGATGCCGTTGCCGGCCACGCGTTGCGTTCCATTGCCGTGGTGGTAGTCGAAGTCGACGATCAAGACGCGACCGCCGTACCGTGCAAGAAATGCGCGCGCTGCGATTGCGGCGTTGTTGAAGACACAGAATCCCATGCCGCGATCGGGTTCGGCATGGTGGCCGGGCGGCCGGAGGAGCGCAAAAACGGCCTCATTGTGTTCGATGCAAGCGTCGACTGCGGCGAGCGCCCCGCCCGCCGCGCGGCGCGCAACGTCCAACGATGTGTAGTCCAAGACCGTGTCGCCGGTCGATAGATAAGCTGCGTGAGCGCGCAGCGCCGCGATCTCGCGCTTGACCGTTTCAAGATACGCCGGTGTGTGAACGCGCAAGATGTCTTCATCGAGCGCGTCCGACGGTGTTACAAGCTGTTCGAGTTTTCCAGCTTCTTGCAGCGAAGCCGCAATGTACTGAACGCGCTCCGGCCTCTCCGGATGCGGAATGCCGCGCAGATGGTGCGTGTAGAGCTCGTCATAGACGATCCGCACCCTCTACGCTTTTTGTTTTTTGCTCGTTCCTTTGCTCAGATCTTTAATCGTCTGTTGAACTTGCTTGTAAGCCGGCGTTCCAGGACGAACGAGTGCGAGCAGCCGTTTGTATTCGGTCACGGCTTTGCCTTTTTGATTGGTCCGCTCGTACACTTTGCCGGCGATGAAAAGCAGCTGTCCGTTTTGATCCAGATAGCCCCGAACGCGCGAGTCGAGCACATCGAAGATCGCCGCCGATTCCTTGAAATTTTTCAATTCGAAGTCGGCGCCCGCAATGCAGCCCAGCGCCGCCGGATTCGGCTGCAATTGATACGACTGGCGACACGCGTCTTTCGCACGCCCATAGTCGTGGTTAAACGTGTAGGCCTGACCAAGTAGGTTAAAGGAAGCCTGATCGGGCGCAGCCTGCGTGAGCGTCTTCAGATAGTCGACCGCCTGCCCCGGGTGGCCGCTGCGCAAGTTGTACGTGCCAAGGCGAATCAGCGCGCTTGGATTATCCTTATTTGGCCCGAGCGCGGCCGTCCACTCAGCGACGGCTTTAGCGATCTGATTCTGGCTGTTCCAGTAATCGCCATATGTAAGATGCGTAGTGAGGACGGTCGGATAGCGGTCGATTGCGCGCTGGAACGTGGCTTGCGCTTCCGGGTTGCGCTTTTCAGAAGCGAGGAATGTCGCCTCGCGACCGATGATGCCGGCGCGTTGATCGTCGTCACTTGCATACTGGACGGCCTGTTCGTAGGCGGCAAGCGCATTGACAACGTCGTGCTGCTTCGCGAGAATATCGCCCTTCAAGAGGTAGGTCTGCGGATTTTTCGGATCGGCTGTAACCGCGCGTTGGATTGCCGCGAGCGCATTAGGATAAGCGTTCTGCGAAACATACGTCTGTGCGATCTGCAAGAGCGGCGTCACGTCGGTTGGATCCATCTTGAACGCCGTCTCGAGCTGCGCCCGCCCGTCGTCGAATTTGTTCTCGCTCGCGAGCACGAGACCGTAATTGATAAACGCGCGCCGGTCGGTTTTATTGAACGTGACGGCACGTTTCGCGATGCGCTCTGCATCTGCGATGCGATTGGTCTTCAGGTAGACTTGCGTGAGCGCTCCGAGCACGCCGATATTGGTCGGATCGAGATTCGCCGCTTGCTCGTAATCGCTGACGGCTTGTGGCGTTCTGCCGAGCTGCTCGTTTGCAAATCCGTCGAAGTAATACGTCTGCGCCGTCCTCGAGCCGAGTGCCAAAAGCTTTTGCGTCAGCGGCAGCGCGAGATCCGGCCGGCCGATGCTCAAATACTGTTCGGCCAGTTGCCCTAACGAGTCGCGATCGTTCGGATTCGCTTTTAGGTTGGCCAGCAGCCGCGGGATCGCTTTATCCGGCGGTTCGGGCGTTGCCGTCGGCAGGGCTGAGGGCGCCGGCGAGGGCGCCGCGGTTCCAGATGCCTTCGGGCGCGCGTCGGCTTGCACGCCGATCATGGCGATCAGGGCCGAAACTGCAATAAAAAAGAGACCAAATACTAACGAGCGCTTCAATGTAGTTCTTAATCCTCTATAGTGCTTATCGAAAAATATAACGCCTGACTGGGGGCGTTTGTCACGCGTGAGCTGCTCTTGCGGCCTGGACGAGCTTTGTGAGCTCCGGCACGATCGCAAAGAGGTCCCCGACGACGAGCAGGTCGGCAAACTCCCCGATCGGGACCCCGCCATCTTTATTGATCGCGACGATCGTTCCCGCCGAGCGCATTCCTACCTTATGTTGGATCGCTCCTGAGATGCCGACGGCGATGTAGAGGGGCGGGCTGACCGTCTTGCCTGTTTGGCCGATCTGAAGGCTGTAGGGGACCCAGCCGGCGTCCGCTGCCGCCCGGGAAGCGCCGACCGCACCCGCGAGCGCGTCCGCCAGCGGCTTTAGGAGCGTCTGAAAAGGCTCCGGGCCGCCTAATCCGCGTCCCCCGGCCACCACCGCGGGCGCCTCCTCAAGGCCGAGCTCGCCTGTGCCCTCCTCGACATCTTCCTCGATCACCATCCGATACGTCTTGCCCGCCGGCTTCTCCAACTGCCGCACCTCAGCCGCGCCGCCGCTCGCCTCAACCGAAAATGCATTCGGTCGCACGGTCACTACGCCGTACTCGGCGTTTTTGAACGTACACGCCGTGATCGCGGCGCCGCCGAGCTTTGGAGAGATGCAATCGATTTTGCCGTTTTCAACTTTGATTTCTGTGACGTCCGATGTTAGACCGGCACCCAAGCGCGCAGCCAAACGCCCGGCGACGTCTCGACCGTACATCGTGTTCGGGATAAGCACGATCGATGGGCCTAAACTGCGCGCAAGCGCTTCGACGTAATCGACGACGGGATCAATCAAGAACTTGTCGACGTCAGGATCTTCGCTGACGTGGATGACGTCGAGCGGATAACGCTTCAACTGCTCCACCAGCGATGCAGCACCGCCTCCGAGCGCGACTGCGTGCGCCTTGCCGCCGAGAGAATCGGCGAGACGCCGCGCCTCAGTCGCAAGCTCGTACGTAACCTTGCGGGTGTGTCCGCCCTGATGCTCTGCAAAGATGATGACTTGCTGCATTAGACCAGCTTCTTCTGCTGCAGAAAATCGAAGATGATCTTTGCACCTTCGGCGCCATCGGTCGCGGTTACGACTTGCCCTTTGGCGCGCTCAGGCGGCGGCTTAACATCGAGCAGTTCGGTCTTGGCGCTACCGGCGCCAAGCGCGTCCGTTACTCCGAGCTCTGCGTGCGACGACATCGCGATCGTCTTTTTCTTCGCACCCATGATGCCCTTAAGGGATGGGTAGCGCGGCTCGCCGACGCCCATCGTCACGCTGACCATCGCCGGCAGCGGGCCGGAAACAACCTGATAGCCGCTGTCGGTTTCACGCTGAATCTTCAGCTTACCGTCCGTGACGTCGACGCGTTTTGCGTTCGTCAACCCCGGAACGCCGAGATGCTCTGCCAGTGCACCTGGAACTGCGCCGGTGCTGCCGTCGTCGGAAAGGCCGCCGCAGATCACGAGATCGAAACCGTGTTTGCGGATCGCCTCCGCCAAGACGCGCGCGGTGTCCCAAACATCGCTGGCTTCAAACGCGGAGTCGCTGAGCATCACCGCGTCGTCGGCGCCCATCGCAAGCGCCTTGCGGACGACCTCTTTGCTGCTCTCCGGTACCATGCTGACGACGCTGATCGTCGTATCCGCGCCGAGCTTTTCTTTCAGCTGCAGCGCCGCTTCGAGCGCATACTCATCGTAAGGATTGATGACGTTGTCGGCGCCGCTGCGAACGAGCCGCTTCGTATTTGGATCGATGCGCTTGGTGCTGTTTGGATCCGGCACGACCTTGACGGTCACGACGATCTTCACGCGCCGACTGGCCTCCTAAAACAAGATGAAGCCCGGTGGGCTCGCCACCCGCCGGGAACTCGCGTCGCTTTTGGATAGCGCCGCCCCAGCCCTGCCGCGGGCGCTGCGGCGGCGACGCTCGAACAAGCGCGTTCACGGGATGATGGTGGAATCGGTAGACACAACAGACTTAAAATCTGTCGCTCGAGAGAGCGTCCGGGTTCGAGTCCCGGTCATCCCATATAAAGGAAAACAACGGCACGTCGAAATGCCTATTGACAGCAAAGTAAACGATGCGAGCGGCAATGAGCGACGCATCCAAATAAATGCTCTGGTTGCAATTGGATGCATGTGAAGATGTAGGATTCGTTTTGTAAATCAAAAAGAGGAGTCTGACCAGGCCATATGGCGCACCCTAATACGCGGTTCCGCGCCGAAGAAGCGGGACACGACGCTGCAGAAGAAGCTCCTCATTGACTGCCAATCATACCAAACTGCTCGAAGCCACAGACAGCCATTTCGAAGACATGCTTCACGGCGCGGACATGATCGGCGCTTATCGTTTACCGCCGGGCGGCGTGGATGATCGCGTCGTGCTAGAAAATGTGCGGCGAATCACTCGGACGCTGAATGCCGCGGGTTGTCGTGCTTCGTGGCTCATCGTCGAGGACGGCGAGGTCGTGGGCCTGTGTGGTTACCGGCGGCCGCCAAAGGATGGCGAAGTCGAGATTGGCTACAGCGTGGCTCTTACTCGGCGCAATCGTGGCATTGCGACGCGTGCCGTTGCGGCGATTGTCGCTGCAGCACGGTTGGACCCGCAAATCCATAAGATCACGGCAGATACTGCGGAAAACAATCCCGCATCTGGAGCCGTGCTGAAAAAGAATGGATTCGTCGAAGCGGGCAGAGGTAACGATCCTGACGACGGCCCAGCGGTTTATTGGGTGTTGCAAACTTCCTCAACACGGCGCTGAGAGCCACGTTGCAGTATCGTAGTTCAGTTTAGCCCAAGGCTGATCGTACGATTTATTAGCTGTACCACATTCGAGTCCAGGTCATCCCATGAGTAAGGCGTTCGTCATCTTTGATCTCGACGGTACCCTGATCGAGAGCGAGCAAGTTTGGTGCGACGTGCGCCATGAGTTCATCATTGAGCATGGCGGCCAGTGGCGTGACGACGCGCAGACAACGATGATGGGCATGCGCACCGAAGAGTGGGCGCGTTACATCCACGACAGCCTTCACGTTGCGCTTTCGCCGAACGAAATTGCAAACCGCGTCATCGAGCTCGTCAAAGCGCGGCTCACGAAGCGTGTCCCCGTTATCCCAGGTGCGGCGGATGCATTGCAACGCTTAGCGGGGCGCTTCACTCTCGGCTTAGCGACCGCAGGGGCACCGGCGTATGCCAAGGCTGTTCTAGCGACTACGGGCTGGGACAAGTTCTTTTCGGTAGTCGTTTACGCAGATGATGTCAAGCGCGGCAAACCGGCACCGGATGTTTATCTGCGAGCGCTGAAACTCATGAAAGCCGACGCGCGT
>JAFARW010000021.1 GCA_019245275.1 Vulcanimicrobiota bacterium | reverse complement strand
TACACGGTGCTGTCCGCGCTCTTTGTCGCCTTGCCGGAGACAGTGCAAGCGCAAGCGCTGGATCGCAGCGGTGGCGCACTGAAAGGGCCGTTCTTTTCGGAAGTATTCGTATTCGCGCCGCTGTCGGCCGATGTGAAGCGCCTGAGCGCAGGGGCGCCGGTTCTGACGAATCGTCTCGAGATCGCTTCCCAGCTCACGTACCACGGAGTGCACGCTTCCATCGTCGGAGGTGCGCCCCAAGTTCCACAGTGGACGGCCTGGTACGGCGATTCGCTTGCTTCGCGCAATCTGATCGTCACTTTCGATCCATTGACGCAAGACCCCGATCTGGGCATGCGGATCACTTCATTATGCGCGCGAACATCGTCCGGACCACGCTTGCGTTATCGCTTCGCCGGCACAGAAGCGGCAGTTTTCTACACAGCGTGGTGCTACCGGTAATTGATCGTTACCGCGGCGTGCGCCGTCGTGCCCACCGCATTTTTTGCAATTACATCGACCGAATACGTGCGGTGCAAGAACGACGGCATCTTCGGCACGACAAAGGCGCCTTCGAACTGACCAAAAGTCGTTCGCTTTAGCGGCGCAGACTTCGGGCCGAGGCGCACTTCCAGTGCCGCAACGTTCGTAGTCGTCGTCACATGCCCACGCAGCACATCACCGCCGGTAACGCTGTTTTGTGAGATCCAAATGCGCACGATCCGTGGTGGCGCCTTCGGCGCGCCGAACGGCGCCGCGATCTCGCGTGCGCTGTGCGCTCCGATCGCAAGCGGCACCGCTGAAACGGTGTGCCTCGCGCATGAGGCCAACATGATAAGTGCAAATGATGTGGCGCAGCGTTTCCCTAACGCTGCATCTTCCACGCGCTGTACCCGCCCTTAAGCGAAACGACGTTGCGGTATCCGAGCTCTTGCAACGTCTTGCCCGCTAGCAGCGAACGCTTACCGAGCTCGCAGTAGACGACAATCGGTGCATCCTGGCGCTGGGTGATTTCCGGCGTTGCGTCGCCTGAATTTGGATCGGCTAGCGAATCGAGCGAGCTCAGCGGCACATGGATCGCGCCGGGAATGTGCCCTTCGTTCCACTCTTCGATCTCGCGCACGTCGGCATACAGCGCATCCGGCATGTTGGCTTCAATGTCGAGGGCATGCATCTCGCGCACGGATTTGCGCGCCTCGTCTACCATCTCTTGAAACGTCATAGGCGAGGTTTAGGCAGCGCCGGCCGCCATTGCTGCCAAATGGGTACAACTTGCCTTACGGAGGATCTCTTCGATGAACGATTCGCGGAATAGAATATCCCGATCCGACGCACTCAAAGGCATCATCGTTCTGCCGGCCTTGGCCGTCGGCTTCGGCGCCCTGACCCTGGAAGCCGAAGCTGCGAAAGCATCCAAAGCGTCAGTCAAGTACCAAAGCCATCCCAAGGGTTCTCAGAAATGCGCAGGCTGTCGTTTCTTCATCAAAGGAAAGACGGCCAGTGCCAACGGCGCCTGCCAAGTCGTCGCAGGCTCGATCAGCCCGAACGGCTGGTGCGTCTCCTGGGCCAAAAAATAGGGAACGCACGACACTTCAGAGGGCCGCCTAGCGGGCGCGAACGATATTCTCGATCGCGTCCGCCTCTTTTTGCGTCAACGCAAGCGGCGGCTGCTCGTAGGTTAGCGCGGGCGGCGCTTTCACCGGCTGAAGACCGGCGCCACGCACCGCGCCGTTGAACGCAGCGAGGTCGCGCGTAACAAAGGTGTTGTACTGTGCGAGCGCCGCGTTATAGCGCGCATCCGTTTGCCGAGCAAAGTCGGTTAGCGGCGAGAGCGGCGGACCCGTAAGACGCAGCAGTCCCTCAACGTCTTCGCGTAATGCACCAGGTCGCTGAATCGAATCCTCGTCGTTCGCGTAGTTCGCGGTCAGCGAGTCGAAAATCCGGTCGTGCTCTTGGCGCACATTCGTAATTGCACCGATGAGCCCGCGCGCCTTCGGCGATTTCGAAAGGGCATCGATAGCTTTACGCACCGCATCCAGTCCGTTTAGCGCCGTATCTATTTGACCATACTCGTTGTTGTAACGTTTCGTGAATGCGTAGGTCGCGACATATTGCGCCGCCGTCCACGGCAGACGCGGATCCGCTTTGACGTCGAACGATTGTGTCAACGTCTTACCGCCTAAGACGATGCGAGCGGTGTAGGTTCCCGGGACTGCGAGCGCGCCGGTTTTCGGGCCGCGATACTCCTCACGAAGCGCGCCCATCCACTGCGACGGTCCATCTTCGCGGAAATCCCAGACCGCGCGATTCAGACCGACGTCATTCGGGACGTTGGGCACGTTGCGCTTGCCGACTTTATGCGTTCCGCTGATGCGCCGAATCACGTTGCCCGATGCATCGAGGATCTCGACGACGGGCGCCTTCTTCTGCGCGGTCGCTTGATAGAAGTTCAGGATCGCACCGGCCGGCGGATTTTGCCCGGCGTACCGCGTGTAGAGCCCTTCGTCATTCGAATGATATGCAAATTCGTACGCAGTGCGGGGCTTGAAAAGCATCACCGACGCCGCCTGGGCATACGGCATCTCCTGTAACGGGCGGATGTCATCGAGCACCCATAGCGAGCGACCGTGCGTCGCGATCGCGAGATCGTCGAATTGCGGCTGCAGCCGGATATCGCGCACCGAAACCGCGGGCAAATTGAGATTGAAGTTCTGCCAATGCGCGCCGCCATCGTAACTGATCCAGATTCCCTCTTCGGTCCCGGCATACAAAAGGTTGCCGTTGCGAAGGTCCGGTCGAATCGTTCGAACGTATTGCCACGACGGCAAGCCGCTTGCGATCGACCGCCAGGTGCGTCCGAAGTCGTCGGTCACAAAGAGATATGGCCGGCGATCTCCTGAGCGATGACGGTCGATGCTGACATAAGCCGTGCCGTCATGCGTATAGGAAGGCGCGACCGTTTCGACGCGACCGTACGGCGGCACGCCGCCGGGAGTCACGTTGCTCCACGTCTTGCCGCGGTCGCGCGTCATTTGCACGACACCATCGTCTGCGCCGGTCCAAATCTCGCCTTGCGCGAGCGGCGACCCTTCGATGTCAAGCAAGTTATCGGAGAACTCCGCGCCGGAGACGTCTTTGGCAAGCGGTCCACCCGCCGGCTGCTGGTGAGCTTTGAGGTTCAGCGTCAGATCGGGGCTGATCGGCGTCCAGTGCACCCCGCGATCGCGGCTCTCAAAGACGACATTGCCACCGTACCAGACGGTCTTCGGATCGAATGGGTCGAGCGCGATCGGTGAGTCCCAATTGAAGCGGTACCGCGCATTATACAGCTGGAAATCTTCTGACGACGGACCGTAATACGGCCGAATGAATTCGTTCTGGCCCGTCTTGCGGTTGTAGACGGTAATGTTGCCGTCTTGCAGATCGCTGTAGACAAAATTCGGATCGGAGAGGTCGGGAACGGCCCACATTCCATCGCCGAAGATTACGTTCTCCCAAGCTTCGTCGGGAATGCCTTCGCGATTCAAACTATTCGAAGGCCCGCAGAAACCGTTGTTGTCTTGCAACGCGCCGCAGATCGTGTAAGGAACGTCGTTGCCGAGTCCGACATGGTAGACTTGCCCGATTGCCAAGTTGCGCGAGAACGCCCACTGCTTGCCGCCGTCGACCGTCAGCGCATATCCACCGTCTTCGCCGACGATGATTCGCGACGGATCGTTGGGCGCAATCCAGATTGCGTGGTAGTCGACGTGTACGTCGGGCGCGATCTCTTTAAACGTTCGGCCGCCGTTCTTGCTCTCCGCCAGCGCCTCGGAGACGGCGTAGACGTGGTTCTGGTCGCGCGGGTCGACAGCGATGTGCGAGAAGTAGAATGGCCGCTGATCGACGAGCGTATTCTTAGAGACCATTTTCCACGAAGCCCCGCGATCGTCGGAACGCCAAAGTATTCCGCCGCGCGCTTCGATCAGCGCGTAGACGCGGCGCGGATTGCTCGGAGCGATCGCAAGGCCGATGCGGCCCATCAACCCCGGCGGCAGCCCATGCCCGGTTAGTTTACGCCAGCTCTTTCCGCCATCGCTCGATTTGTAGAGCCCATCTTGCGGTCCGCCACTCGTGAAGGTCCAGGGGACACGACGAAATTGCCATACGCCCGCATAGAGAATCCGCGGATCTTTCGGATCGATTGCGAGGTCGCTGACGCCGCTCGCCAGGCCGACATACAACGTGTGCCGCCACGTTTTTCCACCGTCAGTCGTGCGATAGATTCCCCGCGCAGCGCTGTCCGCAAAGACATTCCCGAGGGCGCCGACGACAACGGTGTTCGGATGCTTCGAATTGATCGCGATGCTCGAGATGTGCAGCGTGTCGTTAAGCCCAACATGGCTCCAATTCTTTCCGCCGTCGGTCGTCTTGTAGACACCATCGCCGAACGACACATCGTTGCGCGGATTTGCTTCACCGGTGCCGACCCAAACGACATTCTCATTTGAGGGATCGATTGCAACCGCACCGATCGCAGCCACGGCCGCTTTCTCCATCACGCTATCCCACGTGAGCCCGCCGTTGCTGCTTTTCCACAAACCGCCGCCGGCGCTGCCCACGTAATAGAGACGCGGATCGCGAGCGAAGCCTGCAACCGCCGCGACTCGTCCGCCGGAAACGGCTGGTCCGATTTCGCGCCACTTCAGCTTGCCGAACGGTAACGGCGCTGCCGAAACGCTCGTGGCGAGCATCCCAGTCAACATCGCAAGAATAAGAGAACGACGGAAAACTTGCATTCACGTTTCCTTCATCATCGGATCTTATGTTCAGCCACAGTGTACGCCCATGCGATCAGGCCAATCATCACGGCAAGTGCAATGATGATCACGAGACCCAAGTGGCGCGACCGTTTGCTCATCGCTTCGCGTGTGTTAGCGGTGACGCTCGGGAACATCTGCTCGAAGGGTCCTCCGGGCAAGGTTTTTATGAGGAGGGTTCGAACCGGGCCGACAATGTCGAGAGCCACCGCGGCTATTGCCGCTGTTCTCTTCACAGTTTTCGGCGCCGCGTTTGCCAAGCCGGCACAAGCGCACGACGCTGCCGGCATCTCCGTCTACGCGCACGTCCTGCGGAAAATCAATCCGCATCTCCAGCTTTGGCAAAGCCGCGACCTTGCGTCGCACGTCCTTGTAAATTCCGAGCGCTGGCGCCTCGACGCGAACCTTCTCGTCGCACTCGTGACTGCTGAATCTCGCTGGCATCCATCGGCTCGTTCTTACGCCGGCGCGCTCGGATTAGGTCAGTTGATGCCGGGGACGGCTCGACGGCTGAACGTTAATCCGGACAATGCAGATCAGAACCTTAGCGGCTGTGCGCGTTACCTGCACGGTCTGATCAATCGTTACAAATATCGCCCGAATCGTTACGTTCTGGCGTTTGCGGCATACAATGCCGGCCCGAAAGCCGTCGCAGATTATCACGGCGTGCCGCCGTTCAGCGAAACGCAGCACTACGTCGTGCGAGTAATGCGCCTGTGGCATCACTTCAAAGCGACGGTTCATCTGCCGGCGCGCATCATCGCTGCAATAAAAAGCGGCGGCGGCTTAATGCCGCCGTCACCCGACCTGTATGGTCCTGCGCCGCTCTCGGACCCCGCCGCGTTCGAAGCGGAATCCTCACCGCCGGCGCCTTAAGCAGGCGCTTTCGCTTGCTCTTTAAAGCGAGCGATTTTCTCGCCGAGTTGGTCTAACTCGGATTTATCGAATATCTCCCGCGCCTCTTTGAACATAACACTCTCTTCTTCATCGGCGTGGTGCTTGACGAGCTCGATCATCACGTTGAGCTTCGCCTTGTACCGCTCATCGCCCGGATCGAGATCTTCGAGCTCGCCGATCAGATTCGCAACGATCGCGTGCTCTTCGTATGCCTCGGCAACCTCCTCGCGCTCTTCGCTATCTTCCGCGTGCTGCTTGAACGCCGGGTAGAAGATCTTCTCTTCCGCTTCGGAGTGCAACTTTAGTTCGCGGTCGATCTCCTTGAATAACCGTTCGCGGCTTGTCGTCGCGCGATCTCCGAGCGCTTCGACTTCCTTGAAGAGACCTTTTACTTTTGTATGATCGTTCTTAAGCAGGGTCAGCGCGTCCATGAACATCCTTTCCTCATGAATTTGGAGTGCAAGGACGTTTTACCCGACGGGCGCGCGGCTCAATCGGCAGGAATGTAGAGCTCCGCCCCTTTCTCAACGAACTCGCGCGCCTTTTCTTCTAAGCCGCGTCGCGCGTAGTCGCGCACTTCTTGTGTGATCTTCATCGAGCAGAAGTGCGGTCCACACATCGAGCAAAAATGCGCTACTTTGGCTCCTTCGGCAGGCAAGGTTTCATCGTGAAACTCGCGCGCGGTCTGCGGATCGAGCGACAGATCGAATTGATCTTCCTAGCGAAACTCGAAGCGCGCCTTCGAGAGAACGTCGTCCCAATGGCGAGCGCCGGGATGGCCTTTGGCAACGTCGGCGGCATGGGCGGCAATCTTATACGCGATGACGCCGTCCTTGACGTCTTGCTTGTCGGGCAATCCCAGATGCTCTTTCGGCGTAACGTAGCAGAGCATCGCGGTCCCGTACCAGCCGATCATCGCCGCGCCGATCGCACTCGTGATGTGGTCGTAACCAGGCGCGACGTCCGTGACGAGCGGCCCAAGCGTATAGAACGGCGCTTCTTTGCAGATCTCGAGCTCCCGCTCGACGTTCTCTTTGATCAAGTGCATCGGTACGTGGCCCGGTCCTTCGATCATCACCTGAACGTCGTGCTTCCAGGCAAGTTGCGTCAACTCGCCGAGCGTGTCGAGCTCCGCAAACTGCGCGGCGTCATTGGCATCCGCTAGGCATCCCGGGCGCAATCCGTCGCCGAGCGAGAAACTGACGTCGTACGCCTTCATGATCTCGCAGATCTCCTCAAAGTGCGTATAGAGAAAATTCTCCTTGTGATGCGCTAAACACCACTTCGCGAGAATCGATCCGCCACGCGAGACGATGCCGGTGACGCGCTCCGCCGTGAGCGGAACGTAGCGCAAGAGGACGCCGGCGTGAATCGTGAAGTAGTCGACGCCCTGCTCCGCTTGCTCGATCAGCGTGTCGCGATAGACTTCCCAAGTCAGCTCTTCGGCTTTACCACGCACTTTCTCGAGTGCCTGATAGATTGGAACCGTACCGATCGGCACGGGCGAGTTACGTATGATCCACTCGCGCGTCTCATGGATGTTTTTGCCGGTCGAGAGGTCCATGATCGTGTCGGCTCCCCAGCGCGTGGCCCAGGTCATCTTCTCGACCTCTTCATCGATCGACGACGAGACGGCGGAATTGCCGATATTCGCATTGATCTTGACGAGGAAGTTACGACCGATGATCATCGGCTCGCTTTCCGGATGGTTGACGTTCGCGGGAATGATTGCGCGGCCGCGCGCGACTTCGTCGCGCACGAATGCCGGCTCGACCTGCTCGCGAATTGCGATGAATTCCATTTCGGGCGTGATCTCACCGCGACGCGCGTAGTGCATCTGCGTCACATTTGCGCCCGCGCCGCGGGCTTCAATCCATGGAGCACGTAGCGGCTCGAGTCCACGTCGCAAATCGATGGTCTTCTCCGGATCCGTGTACGGGCCGCTCGTATCGTAGAGAACGTGCTGCTCTCCATTCGTGAGCGAGATCTCACGCATTGGAACGCGCATTCCATCCGGCCCATCAGCGTAAATCTTGCGTGATCCGCGCTGCGCTTTGGATTCAACTGTGATCATGGTATAACGCTCCCTTCGCCGGCATTACCCGGAATCAGGTGTGAACGGTCGGCGCATCGGCGCCCTCTCAGCCCGCGTCGAAGCGCGAGCTCCCGTGATAGCGGCACCAGCGTACGTCCGCAGGTGTCGCGGTGTCAACTTATCAACCTTCGCCCGTGCGGTCGACGCGCCTGGCCGGATTATCGCTGCTGCTTGGCGCTCAGTTGGCGGTTGGAGCCGCAGCGATCTTCGCACGATACGCGCTGACGGCAGCGCAGCCTCTCGCAGTCGCTGCATTGCGATTGATCGTGGCTGCAGCAGTCCTGTTAGCGATCTCGGCGGTGACGCGCAACCGCCTCAAGTTGAGTCGCCCAACACGCGTGATCCTGATCGTCGCCGGTTTGGCTTTGGCGGTTCACTTTGCGACGTGGATTTCGTCGCTCGAGTACACGACGATTGCCACCTCGACGCTGCTCGTTTGTACGACGCCGATTTGGACGTCACTGTACGATGCAGCGGTCCTGCGGCGACGGCTGCCGAGCGCCGTTTGGCTGGCTTACTTCGTCGGCGCAATCGGTCTTTGGCTGATCGTCGGCGTCGTCGGATCTCCGCCGCCGATCCCCGGTCATCAACTGCTCGGAGCCGCCCTGGCGCTCGTCGGGAGCTTGGCAATCGGCACTTACTTCATACTTGTACGCACGGTCCGCGCATCGCTGGCTACGACGAGCATCGTCACCTGGACGTATGGCTGGGCTGCCATCGGACTGACGATCGCCGCCCTTGCAGCACGCCAGCCCCCGCCACCACTGCACGCGACGACGGCTTGGATCGGAATCCTTGCGATGGCGCTCGTTTCGCAGTTGCTCGGCCATACGGCAATGAATGCGTCGTTGCGCTGGTTTTCGCCGAGCGCGATTGCGATGGCAACGCTGCTCGAGCCGATCTTTGCTGCGGTGCTGGCTGCGGCAATCTTCGGCGAGCGCCTGACTGCGCAGGCCCTCTTAGGCGGTGTGATTTTGCTGGTCGCGATCGGCGTCGTTCTCATCTACGAATCACCGCCTACGCCGGAATTGAAATTGGATTAGCGGAACACGCTTAGGATGGCAACGATGACGACGACCCCCGCGCCGCCGGTTCCGCCGTCCGATCCCGATCCGCAAGAGACGCAGGAATGGCTCGACGCGGTCGACGGCGTCCTGCGAGCAGAAGGGCCGGCACGCGCGACGCAGCTCATCGAAAAGGTCGTCGAACACGCCCAAGCGGGCGGCGCACACGTATCGCTTGGCGTCCAGACACCCTACATCAACACGATTCTGCCGGCCGAGCAGGCGCAGATGCCGGGCAGCGACGAGCTCGAAACGCGCATCCGCCACTACGTGCGCTGGAATGCGATGGCGATGGTCATTCGTGCGAATTTGAAGAGCTCGGAGCTCGGTGGACATGTTGCAAGTTTTTCATCCGCGGCGACGCTTTACGATGTCGGCTTCAACTACTTCTTTCACGCGCCGTCTGAAGTCCACGGCGGCGACCTCGTTTTCTTCCAAGGTCATTCATCTCCCGGATTCTATGCGCGCGCTTTCCTCGAAGGCCGCATCAACGAAGAGCAGCTCGATAACTTCCGTCAAGAAGTGCACGGAAAAGGTCTCTCGTCGTATCCGCACCCCTGGCTGATGCCGGATTTCTGGCAATTTCCGACCGTGTCGATGGGCTTGGGCCCGATGATGGCGATCTACCAAGCACGCTTCATGCGCTACCTCAAGCATCGCGGTATCGCCGACACGACCGGACGGAAAGTTTGGTGTTTTCTCGGCGACGGCGAAGTCGACGAACCGGAATCGCTCGGTGCGATTGCCGTCGCGTCACGCGAGCAGCTCGACAACCTGATCTTCGTCATCAATTGCAACCTGCAGCGTCTCGACGGCCCAGTGCGCGGCAACGGCAAGATCATTCAAGAGATGGAACGCGTCTTTCGCGGCTCCGGCTGGAACGTGATCAAAGTGATCTGGGGCAGCAACTGGGACCCGTTGCTTGCGCGCGACCACACCGGCCGTCTCGTTCAATTGATGAACGATTGCGTCGACGGCGATTACCAGACATTCAAAGCCAACAACGGGGCTTTTGTACGCGAGCATTTCTTCGGTCGCTATCCTGAGACGCTCGAGATGGTCCAAAACATGACTGACGAGCAGATTTGGGCGCTGCAGCGCGGCGGCCACGACCCGCGCAAAGTTTATGCGGCGTACGCGTCCGCGGTGCAAGCTGAAGGCCAACCGACCGTCATCCTCGCGAAGACGATCAAAGGTTATGGGATGGGCACCTCCGGCGAAGCTCAGAACATCGCGCACCAGCAAAAGCACATGGAGATGCAGTCGATGCGCGCGTTTCGCGACCGCTTCTCGATCCCGGTCTCCGACGAGCAGATCGAAAAGATTCCGTACTACAAGCCGCCG